>JBIIUN010000537.1:0-3250 GCA_044339945.1 Kapaibacterium sp. (SeqCode) | reverse complement strand
GCAACCTTGAAACCTCGCGTCCCGGCGCAGCGTCAACCCCAGCGTATGTTGACCGAGCTGCCTGCCTCACGGTGGAACTTCGCGGCCGCCGCCCATCTGCTGAATCGCGCCGGCTTCGGCGGCTCCCCGGCGCAGGTCGAGGCTTTGGCGCGGCTCACGCCCGCCGCCGCCGTGGACCAACTGCTGGCGTTCCCGGCGCCGGAGCCGGGACAGCCGGCGCCTGCCTGGGCCAAGCCGGACCCGGACCGGGCGGAGCGGTTCCGCGCCTTCCGCAAAGCCGACGCGGACGAACGCAAGCGGCTCCAGCAGGAGCGCAACCGGCTCCACCGGGAACAGATGCTGGAGCTCCAGCATTGGTGGCTCGGCCGGATGCTCGCCGACGAACATCCGCTCCGGGAGAAACTCACGCTGTTCTGGCACGGCCACTTCGCCACCAGCGTGCTCAAGGTGAAGGAGCCCTACCTGATGTGGCGCCAGAACGACCTGTTCCGCCGGCACGGCGCTGGCCGCTGGGAAACCCTGCTGACCGAAGTCACCCGCGATCCGGCGATGCTCATCTGGCTGGACCAGGCGCAGAGCAAGCCGGACCACCCGAACGAAAATTATGCGCGGGAGCTGATGGAACTCTTCGCGCTCGGCGAGGGCCATTACACGGAGCAGGACGTCACGGAAGCCGCCCGCGCCCTCACCGGACTCGCCCTCGACCGCGAGAAGCTGGAACCGGTCGAACGCCGTCGGCTGCGGGATGGCGGCCGGAAAACGATCCTCGGCAAAACCGGCAACCTCGACGCCGGCGACGTGCTGACGCTTATCGCACAGCACGCGCAGAGCGCCCGCTTCATCACGGGCAAGCTGTGGACCTTCTTCGCGGGAACCCCGCCCGACGCCGCGCTCAATGACGCCTTGGCGGCCGAATTCCGGCGGCATAACGGCGAATTCCGGCCGCTGCTCCGGACGTTGTTCCGGAGCGAGGCGTTCCACTCGCCGGCGGTGGTCCGACAACAGATCAAGTCGCCCGTGCAGCTCCTGGTGCAGGCGTGTCGGCAGTTGGAACGTCCCCTGCCGCCGCCGCTGATCTGCGTGCAAATCCAACGCCACCTCGGCCAGGAGCTTTTCAATCCGCCCAACGTGAAAGGCTGGGACGGCGGCGCCGCCTGGATCAGCACCAACACCCTGCTGAACCGTCACAACCTCGCCCTGATGCTGGTGACCGGCGAGAACAGCCTGCCCGTGGCCGCCGGGAAGAACGCCAAGCCGGAGCAGCAGCGCCGGCTGGAACGGCTGAAGCGCCTGAGCCGGCCGGGTTCGGCCGACTTGGCGATCCTGTTTCCCGAGTCGTCCCGGACCAATGCCGCTGGCGTGTTGGCCGAATTGGAGCGACGCCTGATCCAAGGACCGCTCACCGAGCGGAGCCGGAAATCGCTGCTGGATTACCTGAAGGCCCAACGCGACCTCGACGACCACGATCTCCAGGGCGTGCTGCGCCTCGCCATGTGCACGCCGGAATACCAACTCGCCTGAACCCGCTTCGCATTTCCCGCCATGAATTCGCTCCACACCCGCCGCTCGTTTCTCCGCACCTCCACGCTGGGCGGCGCCCTGACCGCCACCGTGCCGTCGTTCCTCGCGGCGACGTTCGACCAGCTGCACGCCGCGGAAGCAGGCAAGGCCACGCAGGCCACCACCGGCAAGGACGCTCCGATCCTCGTGGTCGTGCAGCTCGCCGGTGGCAACGATGGGCTCAACACGCTCGTGCCGTTCGGCGATGACCATTACCACCGCGCCCGGCCCAAGCTGGGGCTGAAGGCAAACCAAGTGCTGAAGCTGGACGACCAACTGGGCCTGCATCCTGCCCTAGCCGGTTTCAAGGCACTGCATGACGCCGGCCAACTCGCGGCCATCCAGGCGGTCGGTTATCCGAATCCGAACCGCTCGCACTTCCGCAGCACGGACATCTGGATGACGGCGACCGACAGCGACCGTTTTTCCAACAAGGGTTGGCTCGGCCGTTACTTCGATCACGCGTGTGCCGGGGCGGACCCGACAGTCGGGATCTGCGTCGGGCGCCAGGCGCCGTTGGCCTTCGCCGCGAACCAGCCCCGGGGCGTCGCCGTGGAGAATCCCGACGCCTTTCGCTACGTGGACGCCGACGCGCCGGAAATGGGCGAGATGGCCGGGGGCGAAAAGTTTTACCGGGAGATGAACGCCGCGGGCGACCCGACAGCGCTGACTGATTCCACCAACGCGGGAGGCACCGTGAACATGCTGAACGGCAGTTCGCCGACCGCCTCCCCGATGGACTTCCTGGAACGCACCGCGCTCGATGCGCAGGTGAGCAGCGACCAGATTCGCAGCCTCGCCAAGCAGGCGAAGAATCAGGCGACCTATCCCGCCGGGCGGCTCGCCAACGACCTCAAGCTCGTGGCCCGGCTCATCGCCGGCGGCATGGCCACGCGTGTCTATTACGTGAGCCAAGGCGGCTACGACACGCACACCGGCCAACTGCCCGCTCACCAACGGTTACTAACCGAACTCGGCGACGGCCTGAAGGCATTCCTGGCCGACCTCAAGGCGCTTGGGCAGCTCGACCGGGTGCTGGTGCTGACCTTCAGCGAATTCGGCCGGCGGGTCGCCGAGAACGCGAGCGGCGGCACGGATCACGGCGCGGCGGCGCCCCTGTTCCTGCTCGGGAACCGGGTAAAGTCGGGAGTCCACGGTGTGCCTCCCGCTTTGAATCCGGCCGGATTGGCGAACGGCGACGTGCGGTTCACCACGGACTTCCGCAGCGTCTACGCCGGCGTGCTGGAACATTGGCTGGGCACCGCCAGCGAACCCGTGCTGGGGCGCAAGTTCACCCCGGTTAAGTTCCTCGCCTGAGTCCGCGGGGCGGGCTGGTCATTCGGCGGTAGCCGTGGCGGAGGGGTTGGCCCAGGCGTCGCGGCGTTCCTTGGCGGAGATGAAAAATTCCGTCACCGCCTTGGAGTCGCCCTGTTGGAGCGAACGCTGGAATTCCTGTAGGTCCTCGATCAGCACGCCCAGCACCCGAGCGAGGTTCTCCCGGTTGGCCAGAGCGATGTCGCGCCACATCTCGGGTGATCCGCTCGCGATCCGGGTCGTGTCCCGGAAACCGCCCGCGCACAGGGCGGCCTGCTCCTTGGGATTCGCGGGGCTAAGGACGTAGTTCGCCAGGGCCGCCGCCACGACATGCGGCAGGTGGCTGGAGCGGCTCACCAGATCATCGTGCTGGGCC
>JBIIUN010000433.1:0-4230 GCA_044339945.1 Kapaibacterium sp. (SeqCode) | reverse complement strand
ATCGTCAGCGCCCAAGGCCTGACCAAGGCCTACGAACTCGGCCGGCGCCGCCTGGAAGTGCTACGCGGCGTGGACCTCACGGTTCGCCGCGGGGAGTTTCTCGCACTCCGCGGCGCGTCCGGCGCCGGCAAGAGCACTCTGCTCCACCTGCTCGGCGGCCTCGACCGCCCCGACGCCGGCTCCATTGAGGCCTGCGGCGAGAAATTGGACCGCCTCGGCGTCAACGAGCTCACCGCCTTCCGCAACCGGTGCGTCAGCTTCATCTTCCAAGCCTATCACCTCCTGCCGGAACTCGACGCCACCGAAAACGTCCTGCTGCCCGCCCGGATGGCCCGGCGCCCGTTTGCCGAATGTGTGGCGCGGGCGCAGGACCTCCTCCGGCGCGTCGGCTTGGGCGAACGGCTGGAGCATCGTCCCGCCGAACTGTCCGGCGGCGAACAGCAGCGCGTCGCCATCGCCCGCTGCCTCGTCAACCAACCCCAGCTCATCCTGGCGGACGAACCGACCGGCAACCTCGATTCGCGCACCGGCGACGAGATACTGGAGTTGCTGCTGAACCTGCGTGCCGAACGCGGCACAACCCTGATCGTCTGCACCCACGATCCCCGGGTCGCCGCCCGCGCCGAACGCGTCATCGAACTCGCGGACGGCCGGATTGTATGAAGTAGAGTCCCGCCTCCTTCCGCCCTGGTGGCCGTGAGTCTCGGGAACTCAAGGGCTCAGGGTTGGGGGATGTCATCACAACCGGCGGGCTAGGTTTCAACGATGCGCGGCCATGCGCCTTTGACGCTGCCGTAGTGGCGCGTGAGGTTCGGATATTCCGGCGCCGACGGGTCGGGGCAGACAGGCTTGCCGCCAGCGTCGAGATAGAGGCAACCGCGTTCGGTGACGGGGAGTTTTTCGATCAGGGCGAGCGCCTCTTCCGATGCCTGCATCCAGCGCAGGCGCATGGCCCGAAGGTCCACCGGTTGGCTGAGCCGCAGTTGGCTGACATCCTGTCCTTGCAGCCGGGCCTGGCGTCCGCCCCAGTCAATGATCCATTCGGCATTCAGCCCCGGATCTTTGCCGGCCGCCGCCCAGGCCAGTGCCCCGACGTGAAGGTGACGTTCGTGGAGAAACATCACGTCGAGGTAATCGCGCAGCTTCATGCGCGCGGCGAAGGCGAGGAGCTTGTTGGTGGCGGCATCCCAGAAATTCAGCCGCCAGCCGAGTTCCGCGTCTGGTTCGACGGGGAAGAAGCGGAATGCGCTGTCATGCACCCACTCGATCTTCGTCCGGTGTTGACCGCGCGAAACGAACGCCCGGATGAAGCCCTCCTGCGGACGCTGCACTTCCACGGCATAACCGGCGGCCCCCAGCGTGGCGAGATCGGCCTCGGCGGATACTGCGACCGCCACCGCGTCGTCATGGAACAGGTCCACATCCTGCGAAGAGCGAGGGGAGTTCGTCGCCTGGTGCAGCACAGTCGCGCCTGCGACGTAGCTGTCCGGATTGCGATGCCTGGCCAGCAGCCGCAGCACTTCGCCCTCGAAGATTCCTAGCGGCATATCTCGGCGACGGCCTGGTAGCCTTTGGCGCCGCCGTAGTGGCGGAGCTCACGGATCACCCACGGAATGTCCTCCTCACCGATGGTCGCCTCCTCGCGATACGACCAGAAGCATTGCGCGTAAAACTCCTTGAACGCCCGGCGCGCCAATTCGAGCCGGCGCTGGCGGGTCTCGGGGGTTTCCTGCGTCACGTTCACGCTGCGGAAATTAGCCGTGGGGCAGGCGGCGAACAAGGTGCCAGTTCACAACGGCGGTGGGGCGGAGCTACCGCTCCGCCGTCACTTCTGGCAAAGACCAGCGAAGCAGAGTCCTAGCCATCGGGTTTAGCAGGTGAAACGCAGTGCAGGCGGTCGTTGGGCCCGGGTTGATTCGTTGAGCGTCGGGTAGCCCACCGCGCCCGCTCGACCCGCGCTGAACCGCGTGGGACGGGAAGTCAGGGCTGCGCGGCAGCGCAGCCCCACCAACGCTGGGTAGGGCGGAGCTGCTGCTCCGCCTCATTCCGATTGCGGCAATCTCCGATCAGTGGCGTCTCGCTGTGGCCCCAGCTTTTTCACCACGTTCATCGTTTCTTCGATGATCAGCCATTCGCCGTCTTCTGCCTTCCCGACCACCAGCCGATGAGGCACCGAATATCTGTTCAGTTCGGAAAATCGAGTCGCCGTTACAGTGATTCCCTCCGGCACTTCCTCGAAGGTCCAATCAGAAAATGAGCTTCGGTCGCCCTTGGCTTTGGCTTCCTCCATCAGTTTTGGCATGAGCTTTCTCCACTGGTGCGGGTCGAGTCGAAGCCGGATGACCACCTTGTCCGTTCCCTCAAGTCGCCCTACCTGCTCGATGTGGGCCTTCTTCGAGTAGAGTGCTGCCAAATCTGGATGAAAGTCCCGATGACAAATCACAAAGCGACTCCAGATTCGGAACGCAGCCTCGGGAGGTGCCTCTGGCTCCGGTGGCTCAGGTTTCTTGGAACGCTTTGCAGGCATACGTTTTCAGCTCACAGCCCCAATCGTTTGAAGCGGTTCTTCACTTCCTTCAGGTGGAAGTCGAGGGAGCAGAGTTTCTCCAGTTCGCCCTTCTTGAAGTGCCTCGCCACGTCGGCGTCGGACTTGAGGACTTCGAGGAAGTCGGCGTCGTCGCGGCCGGCGTGCTTCACTTCCCAGGTCTTCATGGCGTTGCGCTGGACGAGCGCGTAGGCGTCCTCGCGGGTCAGACCCTTGCGGATGAGCGCGAGCAGGACGGTCTGGCTGTTCCACATGCCGAGGCTCAGCCCGAGGTTCTTCTTCATGTTCTCGGGATAGACGAGCAGACCGTCCATCAGGCGGGTTAGCAGGCCGAACATGTAGTCGAGCAGCGTGCAGGAGTCGGGGAAGATGATGCGCTCGACGCTGCTGTGGCTGATGTCGCGCTCGTGCCAGAGGGCGACGTTCTCCATGCCGGCGACGGCGTTGCCGCGGATGACGCGGGCGAGGCCGGTGAGGCGTTCCCAGGTGATGGGGTTGCGCTTGTGCGGCATGGCGCTGCTGCCCTTCTGGCCCTTCGTGAAGGGTTCCTCGGCTTCCAGCACCTCGGTGCGTTGAAGGTGGCGGAACTCGACGGCCCAGTGCTCGAAGCTGGCGGCGACGAGCGCGAGGCAGTTCATGAACTCGGCGTGAATGTCGCGCTGGACGACCTGGGTGGCGATGGAGGCGGGTTCAAGGCCCAGCTTCTTGCAGACGTAGGCCTCGATCTTGGGCGAGAGGTGTGCGTTGGTGCCGACCGCGCCGCTGAGCTTGCCGATGGCGACGACGTCGCGAACGTGCTTGAAGCGGGACAAGGCCCGGACGAACTCCTCGTGCATCAGGGCAAGCTTGAGGCCGAAGGTGGTGGGTTCGCCGTGGATGCCGTGGCTGCGGCCGATACAGGGCGTGAGCATGTGCTCCTTGGCCCGACGCGCGATGACGGGCAACAGCGCCTCGACGTCTTTGATCAGGATGTCGGCCGACTGGACCATTTGAACGGCGAAAGCCGTGTCCACGATGTCGGAGCTGGTCAGGCCGAAGTGCAACCATCGTGAGGCTTGGTCATTGATCTGTTCGGCAACGGCCGTGGTGAAGCCGATGACGTCGTGGTTGAGCGTCTTTTCCAGTTCCTTGGCGCGTTCGGTCAGGGCCTTGGTGTCGGCGAAGCACTTGTCGGCGCCGGCCTTCATCTTGGTGAAATCCTTCCTGGGCACGACGCCGTCGGCGACGAGCGCCTCGCTGGCCAGCAGTTCGATCTGGAGCCAGATCTTGAGCTTGTTCTCGTCGGTCCAGATGGCGCGCATTTCGGGGCGCGAATAGCGTTGAATCACGGGCCGAGTATGGAAGGCCGCAGCGGCCGGGAAAAGGGAGGAAAACACCGTTCGCCGCGCGCGCAGGCGCCAGCCGTCCCCGGTTTGGGGCTTTCGCACCATCCGTAGCAGCGCAATCAGTGCCTTCGGTCCACGCCGAACGCCCGTTGGCCGGGGCCCGGAAACACATTGGCACCTACGCTGTCGCCGCGCGGGCCGGCTCGCATGAAATCCGCTTCCCCGCTGGCCTTCCGCCGGCTTCGTTCGCACACTTGGCCCACGTGACTGACGCCGCCGTCAAATCATCCGCTGCCGCCCAGCGGGCCGCGCTGCTCGCCCGCTACCGGGTCGAGGCCGGCAGTTACGACGAGTTGCTCG
>JBIIUN010000055.1:0-15015 GCA_044339945.1 Kapaibacterium sp. (SeqCode) | reverse complement strand
GAAATACATCGGCTTGTTCTCCACCTGTTCGTCACCGCCGGTCAGTGAACCGAAAAACGGACTGAGCACCGTCTCGATGACGTGGGGCAGCCACATGATCACCAGCGGGAAGGCGACCAAGAGCACCATGAACAGCGCGACGACCGCCGCCCCGCGGTTGGCCCCGCGGCCCTGGTGGAACAGGTAACCCAACATCCCCAGCAGGCCGGCTGTGAGCAGGAGCTTCGCCGGGAGCGAAAGGAGTCCTTCGCCGTGGCCGCCGCCCTTGGCCATCCGCCACATGAAAAAGAATGCCAGCCCCAGGATCGCAATGGCGATCAGGATGCTTTCACCGAGGAAGGCCAAGGGGAACATGCGGTGGACGGGAACGAAGCACCGGGTCGGCGGGCTGTCACCCGGGGATTTGGACCGCACCCGCGACAAAAGCTCACGGCGGCGAGCGGTTCATTCCGGGCTGGGCCAGCCGGGTCAGCAAAGGCTGGTCATTCCGCGGATGCCTTCGGATCAAGGGCATCACGCAGGCCGTCACCGAGGAAGTTCAACGCGAGGAGGGTGGACGCCAGCAAACCACCCGGCCCGGCGATCAGCCACCAGCGCACGCGCAGCGGATTGATCTGGGCCGCGCCCTCGGCGATCAGGGTGCCGAGGCTCGCCTGCGGCGGTTGGATGCCCAGGCCGAGAAAGCTCAGGAAACTCTCGTAAAGCATCACCGCCGGGACCGTGAGCGTGAGATAGACGATCACGATGCCCAGCACATTGGGCAGGATGTGGCGGAACAGGATTCGTCCGGGACCGGCGCCCAAGGACTGGCTCGCGAGCACGAACTGCCGCGAACGCAGCGACAATACCTGGCCGCGGACGATGCGCGCCATGGTCAGCCAGGACACCGCCCCCAGCCCGACGAACAGGAACATCAGCCGCGCCGTGGGCACGAGCCCCGGGGCGAGGTTGCCCAGAAATCCCTTCACGTAACCCTCCAGCGTCGTGATCAGCACGATCACGAAAACCACGCTCGGCAGCGAATAGAGGATGTCCACGCCGCGCATCATCACGCCGTCGGTCCGTCCGCCCGCATACCCGGCGATCATGCCCCAGGTGACGCCAATCACGAGGCTGACCACCGTGCCGACCGCGCCCACGAGCAGGGAAATGCGCGCCCCGGCAAAGGTTCGCACCCACACGTCGCGCCCGTGCACGTCGGTGCCGAACCAGTGCGCGGCGCCGGGTTGCACGAACGGCGTGTCGGCTCCGTGGCTGCCGGCACCGGCACCGAACAGCGGGACGATCAGGGACAACCCGAGCACGACGAGCAGGAATCCACCGGCGACCAAAGCCACGCGGTTCCGGCGCAGCCGCAACCAAGCCCTTTGGTTGGGCGACAAGGGCGGAGCTGGAATGGCGGCGGACACAGGCGTGAAGACGGGCAACATACCCGTGGGCGCAGGTTTCGCCGGACCGGCCCAAGGGTCAAGCGGCCCGACCGCCGCCGGCCGGAAGCAGTCGGGCCGGTGCCTCATTTGGTGTATTCCGGGAAAAAGCGTTGTTTCCCGGCGACCGGTTCCTAGCTTTCGCCACGTGACGAAGACGTTCGCCGAACTCGGTTTCCCGGGGCGGCTCATCGCGGTGGAGGGGCTCGACGGCTCGGGCAAATCAACCCAGGTGCATCTCCTGCTCAAGTGGCTGGAGCAGCAGGGCGGCAAGGTCTTCTTTTCGGAGTGGAACTCCTCCGCGCTGGTCAAGAGCGCGACCAAGAAGGGCAAGACGCAGAACCTGCTCACGCCGACCACCTTCAGCCTGATCCACGCCACCGACTTCGCCGATCGCTACGAACGTCAGCTCGTGCCCCTGCTGCGGGCCGGCTACCTGGTGCTGTGCGACCGGTATGTCTTCACCGCCTTCGCGCGGGACACCGTGCGCGGCTGTCCGCCGGACTGGGTGCGGGGCCTGTATTCGTTCGCCGCGCTGCCGGATGTGACGTTTTTCTTCAAGGCCTCGCTGGAAGTTTCGCTCGCGCGCATCCTCGACAACCGGCCGGTGCTGAAATTCCACGAGGCGGGCATGGACCTGAACCTGTCGAGCGATCCCTACGAGAGCTTCCGCATCTTCCAGGGGCGGATCTTCGAGCAATACCTCGCGATGAGCACCGAGTTCGGGTTCACGATGATGGACGCCAACCTCCGGATCGAGGAGCAGCAGGGCCTGCTCCGCAAGCTCGTGACCGCCCGGATCGACCTGTCCAAGTTCACCTCCAACAAGGCCCGCTGACCCATGCCCAAAGCTACCCAGAAATCGCCGCGGACCGGAACCGGCCGGGCCGGCCAGGTGCTGGTTCCCCAGGTCACCCCGAAGCGCTTCTTCGGCCACGGCATCCCCGGCACGGAACTCGACAAGCTCACCGGCAAGCTGATCGTGGTGGAGGGCGCCGACGGGTCGGGTCGTTCCACGCAAATCCAAAAGCTGACCGCCTGGCTGGAAGGCACCGGCCACGCGACCGTGCAGGTCGGGCTCAAGCGTTCGTCGCTCGTCAGCGAGGAACTCGAACAGGCCCAGAACGGCAACATCCTCTCGCGCACCACGCTGTCGCTCTTCTACGCCACCGACTTCGCGGACCAGATGGAGCACCTGATCCTGCCGTCGCTGCGGGCCGGCTTCATCGTCCTGGCCGACCGTTACATCTACACGCTCATGGCCCGCGACCTCGTGCGCGGCATGGACGAGACGTGGCTGAAGAATCTCTACGGCATCACCCTGATGCCCGACGCGGTCTTCTACCTCGAAGTCTCGCCGGAACAGCTCGTGCAGCGGGTCTTCGCCAAGAACCAGACGCTCGACTACTGGGAAAGCGGCATGGACCTGGGGCTCTCCCGCGACATGTTCGACAGCTTCCTCCAGTATCAGGGCCGGATGCGCGACACTTTCCGGCGCCTCCAGAAGACCTACGACTTCACGATCGTGGACGCCGAGCGTTCGCCCGGGGAGATCAACCGCGAGCTGCAGGAGCGCATCGAACGCGTCCTGGCCGGCCGCTGATGCCGGGCGCCGGACCCGTCCCGGTGTGCCCTCCTTGGACGGGCCGACGTCATTTTCGGCCAAGCCGCCGGCCAGCGGACTCGGGCACCTTGGGCGGCGTCCGTTGAATCACGTCCACTTACTCCGCACATGAAGCCCCATTGGTCCGGCGTCTTTCCTGCCATCACCACCCAGTTGCACCGCGACGGCTCGCTCGACCTCGAGGCGACCGCGGCGCACGCCGAGGCCCTCATCGCGTCGGGGATCACCGGCCTCGTGTTCCTCGGTTCCCTCGGCGAGAACCAGTCGCTTACCGCCGATGAGAAGCGGCTTGTGATGTCGGAAATGATCCGCGCCGTGGACGGCCGCGTGACGGTGCTCAGCGGGGTGGCCGAGAGCAGTGTGGCCGAGGCCTGCCGTTACGCCCGGGACCTGGAGCGCCTCGGTGCCGACGGGTTCATGCTCATGCCGCCGATGATCTACAAGTCGCCGGACGCGCGGGAGTCGCTGCATCACTTCCGCACGGTCGCCCAGGCCACCGGGCTGCCGATCATGATCTACAACAACCCGATCAGCTACGGGCACGACCTCACGCCCGAACTGTTCGCGGAACTGGCCGACCAGAAGAACTTCGTCGCCCTCAAGGAATCGTCCGGCAACACCCGCCGCATTACCGACCTGCACAATGTCTGCGGCGACCGCTACGCGCTCTTCACCGGCGTGGACGACCTCGCACTGGAGGCCGCGATCCTGGGCATCGACGGTTGGGTGGCCGGCAGCGGCATCGCCTTCCCGGCGGAGAACCAGTATTTCTGGGAACTGACGCGGCGCGGCGAGTGGGCCAAGGCCGTCGAGCTTTACCGCTGGTTTACGCCGCTGCTGCACCTGGACACCCACCCGAAGTTCGTCCAATACATCAAGTTGGCCGTGCAGGAAGCCGGCCTGGGCAAGGAATGGGTCCGCGCCCCGCGCCTGACGCTCACCGGCGCCGAACGCAAGGCCGTGCTCAAGGTCATCCACGACGGCCTCGCCAGTCGGCCCAAGGTGCCGAAGCGGAAGTAGTCCTACCGCGCGCCGGCGCCGAGATAGGGCAGCGTGTGACCTTCACCCCGGCGCACGGTCCGGGTTTCCCCGGCGCGGGTTTCCTGGATGAGCGTGGCGAACGGGTCGCCGTTGTAGCAGATCTCGCCGAAGTAGGCGAAGACCGCGGAGTCACGGTTCACGAACATCGGGGCCAGCTTCCCGGCGGTGGTCGTGTAGCTGAAGTTGCCGAAGATTTCCGTGCGGCTGCCGCCCCGCGCGTCCAACAAGGTTCCGCCCCGCTCGGTCTTGTAGCCCAGAATCCACAGGTCGCCGGCGTCGTTGGTCAGGTGGACCCCTTCGTTCTCGATGTTGAGCTGGCGGGCCCAGAGCCGCTGGCGTTTCAGTTTCAATCCGTGGGTTACGACATCCTCGCAGAAGAGTTCGCCACCTTCCGCCTTGGACGTGGGGATCAGGTCGCAGTCGGACACGCTGCGCAGGACCAACGTGCGGCGGGTATCGAGTTCGAGGCCGCCACCCACATGCGACAGGTGCTCCAGGAAGACGACCGGCGCCTCGCCGTCCGCCAACCGGAAATCAGGCTTCAACCCGGCACCGTAGTTGATCGCGCCGCCAAGCCCGACGATCCGCCGAACCCGGCCGCGGATCGTCACGGTGGACCGGAGGTTGTAACTGCCGGGCAGAAACACGGTCGTCGCCCCGGAGTCGAGGGCCCGTTGGATGGCTGCGGCCGAATCCTTCTGCCCGGAGGGATCAGCGCCGAAGGTGTCCACGTTGGCCCACTGGGCCGGAGCGTCTTCCGGCGCATCGGGAGTTTCCTGGACCGGTAGCCGCAACGAGCGGGCCGGCGCGGGGAACGGCTGCGTCGGCGCCTGGGAAAAATACTCGGCCACGATCGGCCCCTCGCTGCCGGGTTTGTCCGCGCCCCGGATGCGGAAGGCCGCGGCGAAGTCCGGGGTTGCCACGTCGGCGAGGGCTCGCCCGTAGCCGCGCGTCGTCACGTCGCGGAGCAGGATCCGCCCGCCGTTGTAGTTGATCACCGCCGGCATCGCCGCCGCGCCGGCCCGGCCGGTCAACGTGGCCTCCAACAGGCAGAGCGTGCCGTAGCTGCGCACGGCGGGAACGGAGTTGTCGCTGATCAGGCCCCGCACGGCGATGAACTGGCCCTGATTGTCGAAGCCGAACTCGCCCTGGCCGCGCAGCGTGAGGTGCTCGAACGTCTGGCTGTTCACGGAATGGCCCGTGGCGACCCCGCGGCGAAACCCGCTGACCTCGCAGCGCCGCACGAGCAGCGGCCCGTTCATGTCCCGATGCGCCAGGTCGAGACCCACCGCCCCGCTGTCCTGGCCGGCGACAAACCGGCAGTCCCGCACCGCGCCGGAGTTGTTCGAGTAGAACTGCAGGGCCGTGGCGCCCGGATTGCCGGCTCCGACGTCGAACGTGAGCTGTTCGACGTAGTTGTGGAACCAGTCGGCGGAACCGAAGCCGCCGCACCACATGATGGCTTCCGGTTTCGCGGCGTTGGTGAAGGTGTGATCTTTCAGCCGGAGCACGGTGCCGTCCCGCGACTCCCCCCGCACGATCGTCATGCCCCAGTTGTCCCGGCCGTTCCATCGTTTGGGCCAGGTGAGCGTGCGGCTGACGAGATAGGAACCCTTTGGCAGGAACACCGCCCGGTGCCGGCCCACGTTCTCATTCAGGGCCTGCTGCAGGGCTTCCGTGTCGTCGGTCACGCCGTCGCCCTTCGCGGAATAGGGCGGGCGAGTCACATCGACGACCATCGGCGATTCGGGCAGCCGCCCCTCCGCCCAAGACACGGTTGGACCCAGGAACAGGGCCAAGAGCCAAACTGCGCGGGCCAGGCGGGGGGGCGGAACGGTCGTCTTCATCACTGGGCTTTAACGTGTCCCCTTCCCGAAAGTTCGCACTTTCCAAGTCCGTGGACCGGGCCGAATCCGTCGCAGTTCACGCTTTCGTTTGTAACGGATTCTTCTCTAGCGTCGGTGCCGGATGTTTGATCGTGAGAACTTGGACAACCTTTGTGAGAAGGCGATTACCGGCCTGGTGCTGGCGGCAATCGCCCTGGCGGCCATTTTCTTCGGGGGCGCCCGCAATTCCGAGTTCGCGCTGGTCGCCGGCGTGATTGGCGCCGCGTTGCTGACGTGGCTGGTCCGCTTCTGGGTGAATCCGTCCCACCGCTTCCTGCTGCACCCCGCGGTCTGGCCCGTGCTCGGCTTCGTGGGTTACGCCGCCTGGCGCACCGCCAACGCCGAAGTGCCCTACGTCGCCCGCCAGGAACTGTTGCTGATCGTGATGGCCGCCTCCGCCTTCCTGCTCGCGCTCCACAACCTCCACGGACAGGACACCACCCAAGGGGTCTCGCACGTGCTGGCGGGCCTCGGCTGCCTGATTGCCGGCTATGCGATCTTCCAGGCCTTGGGTCAATCCCAGCGGGTGCTCTGGCTGGTGCAGCCGCCCGACTACTTCAAGCGGGCCGGCGGAACCTTCGTGAACCCCAACCACTTGGCGGCGTTCCTCGGCCTGATCGTGCCGCAGTCGGTCGCCCAGTTCCTCGTCGGCCGGGGCAAGCCGGTCGTGAAAATCCTGCACGGTTACGCCGCGCTGATGATGCTCGGCGGGATCGCCTGCACGATGTCCCGGGGCGGCTGGGTTTCGGTCGCGGCCGGGCTCGGTGGCTTGGTGGTCTGGATCGGTTACCGCCGGCGGGAACTCCGGCTGCCCATCGCCGTGCTCGCGGCGCTCTTCCTCGGCGGTGCCATTTTCTTCCTGCGCTCCTCGGACAAGGCCGGCAGCCGCCTGGCCAATGTGACCAAACAGGGCAACCAGGACGCCGGCGTCGGCCGCTCCTGGATCTGGAAGCCCGCCCTCCGGATGTGGAACGACCATCGCCTGCTCGGCGTCGGCCCGGGTCATTTTGACGTCCGTTTCCCCGGCTACCGTTCGCCCGAGATCCAGCGGAACCCCGGCTGGGTCCACAACGAATACCTCAACCTGCTCACCGACTACGGACTGGCCGGCGCCGGCCTCGCCACCCTGGCCATTGGCGCCTTCGCTTGGGGAACGGTCCGGTCGGTCAAATATGTCGAACGCGGCAGTAGCGACCTTGGCAGCCGGGGTAGCAACCGGACCGCGTTCTTTGTCGGGGCCGTCGCCGGGCTCGGGACCCTAGGGTTGCATTGCCTCGTGGACTTCAACCTCCACCTGCCGGCCATCGCCCTCGCGGGCGCGGTCATTACCGGCCTGCTCGCCTCGAACATCCGCTTCGCCACGGAACGCTTCTGGCTCTCCCCCCGGCTCATCGGCCGGTTGGCCATCACCGCGGCTATCATCGGCGCGGCGGTTTGGTCCGGTCCGCTGGCGCTCCAATTGGTCCGGGAAGGCCGGCTCCTGAACCGGGCGGCCGCCCTTCCCGGCATCACCCCGGACCTGCTCACCATGCTGGAAGCCGCGTCCAAAGTGGCCCCGGACAATGCCCGGACAGCCTTCGAACTGGGCGAAAACTACCGGCGCCTCAGTTTTGGTGGCGACGACGACTGGCGGAAGAACGCCGCGGAGGCGATTCGGTGGCTCGAACGGGCGATCAGCCTCAATCCCTACGATTCCCACGCCCGCCTGCGCCTCGCCCAGACCCTCAACTGGACCGGTGAACGCGAACGGGCGACCCAGGAGTTCGACCAGGCGCTCCGGCTGGGACCGAACGACGTCGCCGTGGCCAACGCCGTGGCGTGGTTCCTCCTGAACAACGGCCGCGCGGCCGAGGCCAAACCGCTGCTGGAAGCCTCCCTGAAGTGGAACTGGTGGGACAACTGGGCGGCGCGGGACTACCTGCAAAAGGTCGAGCAAGCCGCGAAGGTGAATTGAGGGCGGCCCATTGGTTGCCCGCGCCGCTGGCCGAGGCCGGTCCGGAATTCGCTCCGCGCCGCCAAGCTCCGCGGACCGCAGGAACTTGATCAGCGGGCCGACTATTTCGGTCTGGCCCCGCCAAGGCGAAGCTTCCTGCCCAGGCTCCCCAGTCGGGCCTGCAGGCCGCGGACGAGGAGGCGGAATCCAATCCCCGGATCGAAGGTCGACGCTTCGGCATGGATTCGCCGCTGCTGCCGCCAATTGATTTCCGAGTCCCGCCGCAGGGACCGCCACAGCCAGCGGTCAAACAACATGCCTCGGGTTCGTTCAACCAGGCCAGGCGCGGGCGAGAAACGGGAACGGACGTGGTTGGCCATCCGGTAGAATTCCTCCAAGTCCACGCCGGAGCGCACTGAGTGGGAGCTGACCGATCCCTCGTGTTGCCGGTTGAAATTGAGGGGCCGGCTTTCGAAAGCGACCTTGGCCGAGCCGAAAAGCGTCACCCAGAACAGCCAGTCCCCGGTCAGCCGCAGGTCTTCCGTGGCGCCGCCGGCAGCGATTGCAAGATTCCGGCGGAACAGGGCGCAACTGGCGTTGGCGATGGGGCTGCCCGCCAGCGCGTAGTCCCTCGCCTCATCCGTTCCCTCGGCCACGAACGACGCTCGCCACCGGTCTGTCCGATACGTGGCGCCATACCATTCGGAGGCCAGACCCAGCGGTTCCCCCGCGGGATCCACTTTGCGCGACTCGCAATAGGCGACCCCCACCTCCGGCTGCGCCTCCAGCGTAGCGACCAACGTCGCCAGGAATTCCGGGTCGGCATAGTCATCCGACTCCGCGATCCAGACATACTCGCCCCGCGCCATGCCCAAGCCCCGGTTCCACTGCTTGAATACGTTGCCGCTGTTCTGCTCGTTGAACACGGCCCGGATGCGCGGGTTTTGCGCATAGCGGTCGAACACTTCCCGCGTGTGATCCGGGGACGCGTCGTCGAGGAAGATCAGCTCAAAGTCCTGGAAAGTCTGCGCCAGGATGCTGTCCAACCGCTGCGCCAAGTAGGAGGCATGGTTATAACTCGGGACGATGACGCTGACTTTGGGAGGCGTTGCCATGCTGCGGACCCGGCGGTTGCCACGCCCGGACGGAGGTTCCCGGCCCGCCTTCGACCGCGCAACACATTGTTCGCCCGCCAGGGGGCGCAGCTGGACACCGCCCCCGTCTCCCTCGCTTCCACTTGGAGTGGAGGAGAGGGTCGGGGAGAGGAGGTTCTCCCAAAAGTCCACAGCCACGCGGTGAGCCGCCCCTCGCCCCGCGCTTCGCTGCGGGACGAGGGAGCGCTCTGCGGGGGCAGTGTCCAGCTGCGCACGCTTGGCCGCCCCGCGACTCCTCCCCAGAAGGAGACGAGGTCACGAGTCGCTGACTCCCTCAGGCCAGGGGCACGGCCAGCGAAGTGATCGCCGGCGCCAACGGATCCACAAAACGGATCCGTTCCGCGATCGGATGTTGGGGCAAGTATTCCAGCAGTCCCCGCACCCGTTGGTCGGTGGTCGTGCCTGGGGTTTCGGTGCGCATCGCGAACGAAAAATAGCGTGCCGGCTGTTCGTCGGCCGCCCGCTCGACCAGATCCCAATAGGCTTTCGGGCTGGGCCACCATTTCCACGGGTTCAGGGGCAGGTGAGTCCTGGGCCGGCCCAGCGCAATCTTTGCCCAACGCCGATACCACGGCGTCAGGGCCGTCTGGTAGTCATAGGACGTCAGCGGCACGAGCAACAGCCGCCGGCTCGCCGCCCGGGAAACCGCCGGCACACCGAGCGATTCGCGCGAGGGGAAGTAGGGCTGCCGGGGCCAGGTCCGGAAATCTGCGGTGGGCGCAGTGCTGTAGGTGCCCAACGAGGCATCCTCCGCCTTGGGCGCCAACCCGGGCTCGGCGGTGAGTTCGACCTCGAACCCCAGCTCGATCGCCGCGTCCGCCTCCGCCTCGCCCAAAAAGTAGCCGCCGAAGGAAAGCCGCCGGGGCGCCTCCCCGAAGCACTGCTCAAACGTCCGCGCCGACACTTCCAGGCAGTGCCGCGTCCAGGCGTGGTCCGCGTGATCCGAATACGCGGTCTGCCGTTCGGCATCCCACCGGTAGGGATGCACATGCAGGCCCAGCGGATCGCCATGCGCCCGGATTTCGTCGAACCGCGCCCGGTGCTCGTGCACCACAAAGTCGGTCCGGCCAAAACACCGCCCGACGTCCGGGTCCAGCCGCAGCAGCCAAGTCGGGTGGACCGGCTGGCCGGAGCGTTGGCGGAGACTGACCCGCAGCCGATCCACCAGCTCGCAGGTTGCCTCAAGACCCAGCCAGGGTTTCGCGCCCACTGCGGGTTGAAACTCGTCGGGCTCAACATCAATGCGCCAGATCGCCGGGATGGGAGGTTTCACCGCCCAAGGGAAATACCACACGGCATCCCCAAACTTAAGCCCCTTTTTGGGGCGGAACCGGCCCGGCTGTCCCCGAGTGACTCCCTCGCCCGGCGAGGCTCGAGCGGGGAGAGATTCCACGAGCCTTCCAGGCTCGCGATTTGTGCCCCTGAACCTGAAGGGGACGCACCCCTCACCCCGTCCCTCTCCCCTCCTCCGAGGAGGGGAGAGGGTGCCCGAAGGGCGGGTGAGGGGTGGTCGGACGACCCTGGGTCCATGGGTAGGGAGTCCATCGTGATAGCCGCCGACGTAAGTCGGTGGCAGCCCGCCCCGCCGAACAGCCACGCCCACGGACTCACCTCCGCAGCTACCGCGGGAACCGGACACGGTGGTCACGACGAAACGAAGCGCCACAGCGGGGCATTACAGGAAATGGATGGAGCTGAATCTGCCCGTCGCTTAGCCTTTTCGGCGGCGACGCGTTCCGGCCGTTCAAAGTCCCGCCCGTTGCACCTCCGCCCTGCCAATGACTCCGCGCGTCAGCGTCTGCCTGCCCACGTATAACCGGATCGATTTCCTGCCCGAATGTGTCGCCAGCATCCGGGCGCAATCGTTCGGCGACTTCGAGGTCGTCGCGGCCGACAACGGCTCGGAGGACGGCACCTGGGAATTCCTCAATGACACGGCCAAGGCGGATTCCCGTTTCCGGGTCTTCCGCAACGAGCGGCAGCTGGGTCTGGTCGGCAACCTCAACCGGGTGCTCGCGCATGCCTGCGGGGAATGGATCAAGTTTGTCCTCTCCGATGACTTCATCTTGCCCGACTGCCTTCGGCGGCTCCTCGCGGCGGCCGACGCCTCCGGACTGCCGTTTGCGGCGGCCCGCAACCGGCTGGTGTTCGAAGCCGGGCTGGGCCTGGAGGTCCGGGACGCCTGGGGCGTATGGAGCGCCAGCCAAGACGGCTTTTATTCTGGGCATCCCCAGTTGGATCCGGAGGCGTGGTGCAACCATGTCCTGAAGGGGCCGACCCACAACTTGCTGGGCGCTCCAACCGATACCCTGATCCGTCGGGACCTCTTCCACCGGCGCGGCGGATTTAATCCCTACCTGCTCCAATTGACCGATCTGGAGTGCTGGCACCGGCTCGGGGCGGAGGCCGGCGTGGTTAAACACCGCCAACGGCGGCCGGGAAATGCCGCGGCTGCATTGGAACTGGGCCCGCTCCACACCGTCACGGCACGATCGGTGGGCGCGGTCCCGACTCGGCGGGCGACCTCAAGGAGGCCTTGAACTTCCGCCCCACCCAGCCCGCGAACTGCACGCTGGGCAGGTCCACCCACCGGGTCACCACCAGCGCCAACAGCACCGAGGCCACCACCGAGACCGCCGCGGCCGAGCCGGCGGCGACCGCATACGACATCCCCTCCCGATGCAGGCGCAGCAACAACCACGCCCCCAATGAACACAGCACGGGAATGTGCGTCGCGTAGAGCGCAAAGCTGATTCGGCCCAGGAACCGGCCCGCCCGGCCATCAAGGGCCCCCAACACCGCCGGGTTCCCCACGCAGGTGGCGATCAGCAGGCTGGCCCCGAGGAACAGCCAGCCGTCCTTGCCCAAAACCAGGTGCGGCCAGAGCCGATACCAGCCGCCGGGCCTTTGGCCCATCTGGACGATTCCCTCCGGATAACTGCCCAGCACCAAGGCGAGCGCCAGCGTCGGCCAAAGGATCCACGCCGGCTGGCTCCAACGCCGAAATCCCGGGAAATGCACGTAGGCATCCGCCAGCACCAGCCCGGCGAGGAAGGCCAGCAGCAGTTCGCTGCGCAGGCAAAGCGCCAAGGCGGCATAGACGGCCCACCGCCAGGCGGACCGCCGCGCCACGAACAGCACTAGGTAAACGAAATAGGAACCCACCAACTCCAGCCCGATCGTCCACAGCGCGCTGTTGAACTGCTGTCCTTGGCTGAACAGGTTGAACCCCACGATCTTCGCCACGGTCACCGGCGAAGCCGACCACCCGCCTTGCAGTGCCAGCCAGGTCGCCGAACCCGTCACCTCCGCCGCGGCCTTGGGCGCCATGGCGCCCACCCAATGTAGTATGGCCGGCAGCAGCACCCCGGCGGCGACCACCGGCGCCAACCGAAACACCCGCTTCACGCAGGCCGCGGCCAGTTCGCGGTCGTCCTTGGCAGCCGCCCCCAGGAAACCGAGCGCCAGCACGAATCCGCTGAGCACGAAAAACACATCTACGGCAAACCGACCGGCGACCAACAGGCCGAGCGGCGTAGTGTGAAACAATCTTTCCCAGCCAAAGTGCGGCGGGGCCGAAGTGCCCAGATAGCCACTGGGGAAAGTTGCAAGACTCACATGATGAATCAGCACAACGAAAGCGCCGAGGCCCCGCAGCGATTCCAGTGCGCCAAGGCGATTGTCGGGCTTGGGCAGCAAGAAAGGGTTCTGAATTAGACTTGGCACACGGCGACCAAGTATATCGGCATCGCACCGAAGTAGCCTCGGACCGGCACCACTGCGAACGGATTCACCCAAGGGAACGAGCCGGATTCCCCCGACCTGATGGATTGAACCGGATTATCACGAAGTTCAGCCGGGACTTCACCGACGATCTCCGGGCACAGCTTCCGCTGGATGGCATGCAGAAGCCGTCGATTTCCACGAACCCGCCGGAGCGGACTCAGTTCGGCCACGAGTTGGTAGGGGCTCCACCACCGCGCCCTCCGTGGGTTTTGGGCGAACAGTTCGACCCGGTTGAACTTCCTTGCCAAGGCGGCGGTAAACTCATCCGGCGTAAGCTCCGAAACGTGGAATGGGTTCTGAAGGGTCACCTCACGATAAACATCCCGGCTTGGGGTAGACACGATGAATCTACCGCCTGGCCGCAGCACGCGACACGCCTCGGCGACGAAGGCCGCCGGGTCAGTCACATGCTCGATCGTTTCAAACGAGACTACCAAGTCGAATTCCGCATTCTTGCAGGGAATCTCCACCGCCGAACCTTGGCGGGTAGGAACCGAATACTTCGCAGCCGCGTGAGCACATGCTTCCGCCGAAATATCGACACCCAGGACGCTCTTGGCGCCGGCGGCCAAAAGCGAGGCCGTGCCATATCCTTCACCGCACGCAATATCGAGGGTGTCACACCCCGCACAGCGCTGACTGGCAAATCGATACCGGTAAACATGTTCCCAGAAAGTCCGCGGATCCGACGCCTCGGGAAGCATTCGCTCGCCAGTGTATTCCATACTCCGCCTGACTAGACCCGCTTGATGCGCGTCATGTCAACTTCGCCCAAACCAAGACAGTTTCCCGCTCACCCTCCCCGGCAGGCTGTTGAAGCCGAATCAACCCACGGAGGGAGCATTGCGGGAAACCGCGGCCTTGTGATGGCGGAACACATCAACCTATGTTGAGCGAGACGCTTTTGCGCCAATGGTCGAATCCACCCCCATCGCTGCGGAAAGGAAAGTTGCGACCCCTGCCGGGTCGCGTAGCGAAGCGCTGGACGGCTATCGGGCGCTGGCGATCACCGTCGTCATGCTGAACCATGCCCGCGGGGCGGTGGGTTACCCGGATTGGCTGGCGGACCAGGCGGGATTCATCCGGGGCGGCGTCACCGCGTTCATGGTGCTGAGCGGCTACCTGGTCACCCTGTCGCTGCTCAAGGAGGAAGCCCGCTCCGGCGTGATGGGCGGCTGGGCCTTCCTGCGCCGGCAGGCGGTGCGGCTGTATGTGCCGACGTTGGCCTACCTCCTCATCACCTGCGTCTGGTTTTCGGGGCGCCCGGGCTTCTCGCTTTGGCAATCCGTGCGGGTGCTCTGGGCGGACCCGAACACCGCCCTGTCGTATGGCTGGTCCGGGCACCTTTACAGCCTGGCGGCGCAGTTGCAGTTCTTTGTCTGGTGGCCGCTGCTCCTGCGGATCATCCCCCGGGGCCACCGTATGCTGCCGGTCACCTTCCTGATGGTGCTGGGGGTGGCATGGCGGACGTTGGGCAAGGAATTGGCGCTCCGGGAGGATGGTAATTTTCTCCGGACAGACTTTGTCTACGGCTCGTTGTTGGTGGGAGCGTGGTGGGCCATTCTGGTGCAGAAGGGCCGCATGGAATGGATTCTGCGCCTGCGGGGCGTCCAACTGCTGCCATTGGTCGCGGCCGCAGTGTTGGTGATCGTGTTCACCCGGAGTCCTTCGGCGGTGCTGGGGGTCATTTCGGACGACTTACGGGACTGGGTGGCGCCGTGGCGGGAACGGTTTCCGGTGGTGATTACGATCCGGGCCTTGGTGGCATGGGCGGGGATGATGGCGTTTGGCTGCCTGTCGTTCCTGCTGCACCGCGGTCGGCCGGCCCGGCTGGCCCAATTGTTCTCGCTGCCGGCGGTCACTTGGCTGGGGCGTATTTCGTTCAGCGTTTACCTATGGCAGAACATCTTCTGCTTCGGCGTCACGCGCACGTGGGCGGACCGATTTCCGCTCAGCCTCCTGGCTTCCGTCGTCTGCGGTTACCTGACCTACCGATTCGTCGAATTGCCGTCGCTGCGCTGGCGGAGCCGGCTCAAGCGCCCAGGGAATCCCGCCGAAATCCAACCCGGGAAGTCCGGCGGAACCGACTGAGGCCACTGCCGTGCGTGCCCCCAATGACCATGCCATTCCCGTGCCCCCGCCCGACCTGACCATTGCCATTTGC
>JBIIUN010000432.1:0-4250 GCA_044339945.1 Kapaibacterium sp. (SeqCode) | reverse complement strand
CGATGATGAAGCCCTCGCAAAACTTCTACGCCCACTCGCTCTGGCTGCTCGCCGGTGTTCAGGCCGAACGCCTTCCGGTGGGCAAGGAAGTCGGGTTGCCCCGGCCGGAGACCACCGAGGATTCCGGGCTCCGGGCCCTGCGGACCTTCCTCGGCACCGCCGGCATCGGCGCGCAGGAGGTGGTCTTCGAGGAGGGTTCGGGACTGTCCCGCAAGAATCTCGTGACCCCGGCCGCCCTGGTGCAATTGCTCGTCCACATGAATCGCCATCCTGCCCGGGCGGCGTGGCTGGAAGCGCTGCCGGTGGGTGGCGTCGAGGGGACCTTGAAGCGTCGTTTCGCCTCCGCGGAGATGAAGGGGCGGGTCCACGCCAAGACCGGCACGCTCCGCCACGTTTCCGCGCTGTCGGGCTACGTGGACACCAAGGGGGGCGAAACCGTCGCGTTCAGCGTCGTAGTCAACGGCTACGTGCCAGCCAAGACCGGCGCCACGCCGACCTCCGAGACCGACCGTTTGGTGGAACTGCTGGCCGGCTTCACCGGGCGCAGCGACGCCGAATAGTCGCCGGGGAAAAAATGGGGGCAGCCCGTTGCCAGGCTGCCCCGCTCCTATGCGTAATCTCCAGGACCGAAACCGGGTTCCACACCGCTTCCATGCCCTAGAGCCAGACGACCAGTCGTCCACCCACTCAGGCGCCCTGCCCAGCCGTCACACACTGGCTTAGCAGACGCTCTGCCGGGCAAAAGGTTCAAAGGATGAATTCTGCGTGCCGTTTGGGTGACGAAGCAAAAGCCGTGGTCATCCGAACCTGTTTGGCCGCATGCTGAAGCGGTTCTCCCGCGATGAAAAAACTCCTGCGAATCGGACTCGGATTGCTCGGCGGTTTGGTCGGCCTGCTGGGCCTCACCGGACTCGTCACCCTGACGCGCGTGGACCCGCGGGAACTGCCCGTTCCTGCCGCGCCCCCGGCGACCGTCGAAACCGGACCGCTGCGCGCCGGTTTCGCCCGCGCGAAACTCACGCCGACCGTGGGGGCCTCACGCGACCTGCCGGAACGTGGCGAATTCCGGGCCCTGCCGCTCGCCGGTTACGGCAACCGGAAAGGCAAGCCGGTGGAAGGCGTCCATGACGACGTCTGGGTCAAGGCGGTGGCCTTTGCCGTGGGCGGCCAGACCGGGGTGGTGGTCTGTGCCGACGCCCTGATCGTGCCCCGCGAAGTCACCGAGCTGGCGATGGCCCGGATCACCCCTGCGACCGGCCTGCGCCGCGAGCAGGTTTACTTCGCCGCGACCCACACGCATTGCAGCCTCGGGGGCTGGGGGGAGGGGCCGGTCGGCGAGGCATTCGCCGGTCCGTTCCAGCCGGCGGTGCGGGTGTGGTTCGCCCAGCAACTGGCCGCCGCGACCACGCAGGCATTGCAGGATCTCGCCCCGGCCAGCCTGGGGCACGGGTCGTTTGCCGCCCCGCAGTTCATCCGCAATCGCCTGGTCGGCGACCGCGGCCAGGTGGACCCTGAGTTCGCTTTGCTCAGCGTGAAACGGCCCGACGGCAAATCCGCCGTGCTCGGCAGTTTCGGGGCGCACGCCACGGTCCTGGGCGGTGGCACGATGGAGTTTAGTGCGGAGTATCCCGGGGCGTGGGCCCGCGCGGTGGAGGAGGCCACGGGAGGCCTGGCGCTATTCGCCGCCGGCGGGGTCGGCAGCCACAGCCACAAGGCGCCGGAGGGCGGCTTCGCGGGCGTCGAAAAACTGGGACGCGCCCTCGCCGCCGAATCACTCGCCCGAGTGACCGCGATCGTGGTGACCAACCGGGTGCGCTTCGGTGTGCTGGGGACCACCCTTGAATTGCCCGAAATCCAGGCCCGCGTGACCGATGGTGTCCGCCTGCGTCCCTGGCTCGCGGCGAAGCTCCTGCCGGTGGGCACCCGGACGGTGTTGCAAGGCTTCCGTTTCGACGACGCGGTGTGGCTCTCCACGCCCTGCGATTTCAGCGGCGAACTGGCGTTGGAACTGAAGGCGGAAGCCCGGGCCCGCGGCCAGGAATTGCAGGTCACCAGTTTCAACGGCGACTACGTGGGCTACGTGATTCCGGCGAAGTATTACCACCTTGGCGGTTATGAACCGCAGACCATGTCGTTTTTTGGCCCCCAGCTGCCGGACCTGTTCATGGCCACGCTCCGGCAACTGGCGGAGGGATTGGGGCGTTGAGGTTGTCGCGGTAAACCGCCTCACGCTGGGCGGGGGCAACCTGAAAGGTTGTCAGCGACTAGCCGGGGGTTGAGGAGCAGAGCGACGACACCCCCGGTTGCAGTTGAAAGTCGACGCATCCCGAAGGGATGCCAGCCATTCGGAACTACTCTCTTCAGCGTTTGGCGCCTAATCGTCGGGGCGTTCCACTTTCCGACGTGTCAGGCACTCAATTCCCCGCCGCTGGTGGTCAGCCTCCCTGGCTGGATTCGGTCGCTGCTGCGCCGGACGGTGAGTCCTCCACCTCCGAGGCGATGACTCGGCCAAACAACCGGCGCGTCAGCTCTTCAACAAACGGTGGACCATAGACCGGCATTCCGTGCGCGAAACCGACCAAGTCAGCCCGCTCCCGGCTTAACTGCGCAAAGGCGGCGGAAACGCGAGCCGCCTCCGGCCCGACCCCGGAAGTCGCCAGATTATCAACCGCCGGCCAGTAACCTTGCCGGGCCGCGGCGATCAACCAAGGCGTGGCTTCGGCGGACAGGCTGGCATGTTGACTGGCAAGGGCGTCGTCGGATTCGCAGCAGAGACCCAGCCGACTGATGGTCGCCAAGGCATACTGACACCGGACGTCACCGTTCTCAGCCCACGGCAGCAGTGCCCGCTTCAGTTCGGAGAACCCGGTGACATCCGCGCGATGCCACACCTCCGGCGCTTCGGCGCAGATTTTCGCGTAGCGATCCAACGCAATGAGATACCGGTCGTAGTCGGCCGGAGGCGGCGTGGAAAAGGCGGGGTCAGGATTCACGCAGCGGCTTCTTCAGATTACCGACACCAATTGGCGGCGGCCACAGCTGGGGCACTGCATGACGACCCGGCCGACCGGGAAAAAGATGAGCGCCGTAAGGCTCGCCCAGGGCACCCGCCAAAGGTTGGACAGGCAGGTCCAATCCATCCACATGGTCGGGCTGTGACACGTGTAACAGACAGGATTCTCCAATCGGAAGGCTTTCATTCGGGACAGCCGGAGCGGAGCCGCAGTCTGATCAAAACTTCCCGCCGAAAATCACCCCGCTGGGTTCCAGCGTCTTCTCGTCGCGGAGGGCGCGGGGCGGCGGCGGGGTGCCGGGCGCGTAGTGCGGATTCCAGTTCCAGGTCGCGGGTTGCGGCCCGTTGTTGCCGTAGCTGGAGTGGGCGAACGGATTCAGCAGCTGCAACGCCGAACCCGCGGAGCGCTTCTTCAGCACGAACCCGCCGGCGCCATACTTCTCGATGAGCTGGGCTTCGGTGGGCGGCTGGAGCCGGCCCTGCACGGCGGCCTGGTTCGCGGGATTCAGGCCCGGCTTGGGTCCCGGCAACGTCGCCTGAGCGGACGTCGGGGGCGGCGCGTTGGTGCTGCCGGCCGGCTTGGCGGCGTCTTGGGCGAGCAGCGAGGTCGTGACGAGCAGCAGGCCGGTGACAAGGGCGACAGTGTTCATGGGAACCAAGGATTGTTGGCCTGTTCCTGCGCGACCGTGGTGAGCGGGCCGTGGCCGGGACAGATCAGGGTGGGACCGGGCAGCGAAAGGATGTGTTCGATTACCTTGCCGCGCGCGAGCGGCAGCAGGTCGCGGGCGCCGCCCATCGAGCCGGCAAAGATCGCGTCGCCGACCACCGCGACTGCCGGCGCGCCGCCGGGCCAGCCGGTGATGACGTAGGTGATGCCGTCGTCCGCGTGGCCGGGCGTTTCCCGGAAGGCGACCTGCAACGCGCCGACGGCAAACGTCGCGCCCGGCGTCAGGCGCTGGGCCGCGGGAGCATGCGCGGAGCCGCTGTGCAGTTCCACCGCCGGGAAGCGCTGGCGAATCGGCCCGATGGCCGCGACATGGTCGCCGTGGGAATGGGTGATGAACAGGTGCCGGAGCTGGAGTCCGAATTCCTCGATCAGCGCGAAGATCGGCGCGGCGTCGAAGCCGGTGTCGAACAGGGCCGCCTCGCGGGTGGCGGGATCCCAGACGAGGAAGGCATTCACGGTCATGCCGTCGCCGGCGGTGGTGATGGTGCGGAGTTCCCGCCATTGGCCCAC
>JBIIUN010000431.1:0-4252 GCA_044339945.1 Kapaibacterium sp. (SeqCode) | reverse complement strand
CGTCGGCGGCTACCCAATCGCGGGTGAAGTCGCTGTCCACCCGGCGCACCTTGCCACCGCTCATGCTGGTGGCGCCGTGGATGCGCTGGTCCACGCCCCAGTGGAACGAATTGAGCAACGCCTGCACGTTCAGCTTGTTGGTGGCGTAAGGCGCGTAGTCGCTGGCGAACCCGGTGAAGACGGTCTCCCGCACGTCGGCCACCCCGTCGCCGTTGGTGTCCTTCGCGTAGAGCACGTCCGGCGTGGAGCCGATGAAGACACCGCCGTTCCAGCAGGTGATCGCCGTGGGCCAGGGCAGGTTGGCCAGGAACACCGTCGCCTTGTCATAACGGCCGTCGCCGTCGGTGTCCTCCAGCCGCTTGATCCGGCCGAGCTGTTCCGGGCGGCGTTCGGAATAGTCGCGCATCTCGACGACGTAGGCGCGGCCCTGTTCGTCCACGTCGAGGGCCACCGGGCTGCCGATCAGGGGCTCGGCGGCGACCAACTGGGCGGTGAAACCAGGACGGAAGACGAAGGTCCCGGGCGCCTGCTCCGGTTCCGTGGCCGGCACCCGTGGCATCTGGTCCGCGGTGATATCCGGTTCCGCCGCCTGCGCCACGAACAGGGCCAAACTTCCCGCCACGATGAACCGGCTGAACATGCGACCATGGAAGCGGCGAACACCGGGTCTTCGCCAGCCACGAATTGGGGGACGCGCGCCGCGCGGAGTCCGGCGCCCGTTCCGGGGCCGGTTTGCGGTTCCTTCGGCCGAGACGTCGGCCTAGCGTGCGCCGGTGCCGTTGCTCGAAGTCCAGAACCTCCGGGTCCATTTCCCGGTGAAGCAGGGCGTGTTCGCCCGCGTGCGCGGACACGTCCGGGCGGTGGACGACGTGAGCCTGACCGTGGCGGCGGGCGAAACCGTGGGCCTGGTCGGGGAAAGCGGCTGCGGCAAGACCACGCTCGGCCGGGCGGTGATCCGTCTCGTGGAGCCGACCGGGGGAACCATCCGTTTCGAAGGCGAAGATCTCACCCCGCTGCGTGGCGCTGCGCTGCGGGCGAAGCGGCGGCATTTCCAGATGATCTTCCAGGATCCGTTCAGCTCGCTGAACCCGCGGCTGACCGTTGGCGAAAGCATCGGCGAGGCGCTCGACCTTCACCGCCTCACGCCGACCCGGGAGGCCCGTCGCCAGCGCATCGGTGAGTTGCTGGCCGGCGTCGGCCTGGACGCGGCCCACGCGGAGCGGTTTCCGCACGAGTTCAGCGGCGGACAGCGCCAACGCATTGGCATCGCCCGTGCCCTGGCGGTCGAGCCGCGGCTCATCGTGTGCGACGAACCGGTCAGCGCGCTCGATGTCAGCGTGCAGGCGCAGGTCGTGAACCTGCTCCAGGATCTCCAGCGCGACCGCGGGCTCGCCTACCTGTTCATTTCGCACGACCTCGCCGTGGTGGAGCACCTCAGCCACCGGATCGTGGTGATGTATCTGGGGCGGATCGTCGAGGTCGGCCCCGCCAAGGAGCTGTGCCGCACACCGCGGCATCCCTACACCCGGGCGCTGATCTCCGCGGTGCCGGTCGTGGACCCCGACGCCAAACGCCAGCGGATCATCCTGGCCGGCGACGTGCCCTCACCGATTCATCCGCCCGGCGGCTGCCCGTTCCATCCGCGGTGTCCTGTCGCCGAGGCCCGTTGTCGGACCGAAGTGCCGCCGCTCCGCGAAACCGGCGCCGGCCGGTTGGTGGCGTGTCACCTGGCCTGATGCTCAAGGCTGCTTGAGCCAGTCCTGCACTGGGTTGGCCACCGGCAGGGAAAAGGTTTCCTTCAGCCACTGGGTTTGCTGCCGCTGCCACGCTTCGAAGGCGCCCGGATTCGGGGCGAGCGATTCGCGGATGAGCTCCTCATGCTGCGCTCGTAGGGCGGTCAGTTCCGCCATTCGGTCCGCCGCGGACAGGGCGGGGTCGCCGGCGAGTTGCTTGGCCTGGGCCTGCACGTCCTTTTGCGTCTGCCACAGGGTGTTCAGCTCCGATTCGCCGAGGCCGGTGCGCCGGGAAAGGGTGAGCCATTGCTGGTAGGCGCCGTCCTGGGCTCGCTCGAATTCCGCGAACCGTTCCGGTCCCAACAGCGCCTTGATCGCGGTCTCCTTCTCCGCCGCGGACGTGGCCGGGGGATTGCCATGGGCGCGGTCGGTGTCCGCCAGGCGGGCGATTTCGGCCAACTCGCCCGGGGACAGTTCGACGCCCTCCATGCTCTTCGCCCAATCGGCGCGGTTGGAGTTGCGGGCCCGCCATTCGGCCAATTCCTCCGGACTCAGCAGGCGCGTCAGTTCCGCCTCGAACGCGGCCCGGGCCTGCTGGATGAGTTCTGTCCGGAGCTGTGGTTCGGTCTGAGTGTTGCGGGCCTCGTCGATCATCGCCTCCTGGTTCTTTTCCGCTGCCAGCACCTGGTCGGCCAAGGCCGGCGGGAGGAAACTCAGTCGCGTGTCGGGCAGAGGCGCGGGCGGGTCGGCCGATTCGGTCCAGTTGCCCGGGAACATTTCCCCCAAGGTCGCCCGGCGTTCCGAATCCAACGCCTCGAATTGCTTTTCCCAGACTTCCTTCCGCTCGCGGGCGGGCGGGCAGAATACCTCCCAGAAGCGGGCGGAAACTTCGGCGGCCGCCGCTTGGAGGCGTTGGGAAAAGTGCCGGTTCACCAAGGGAACCAGGATATGCCGGACCGTCGGGCGCGGACAGCCACAGGCGACCAACTCGTCGCGGAAGCGCGGCCAATCGCCCGTCGAGAACCGGGTCCAATCCACCGCTTCCGTGGCAAACGGGGTGAGCCGCAGATCGGCGGCGGCGTGGTCCGTGACCGAGGGCCGCGCTTCGGCCGACGCGGTGACGACCGGCGTCGCGGGAGTTACTCCGGCGTCGGCTGCCGGGCCGATCCGGGGACGCCAAACCCAGCCCAGGCCTAGGACGAGCACGGCGTTCAGCGCCAACGAAAGGAGCAGCCAATTGGGTCGTTTCATGGCTGTCCCCAGCCTTCCTGGGCCGCCTGGAACAACCACTGCCGGAGTTGTTCGGTGCGGTTGGTGGCGGGAACGCGGCCCAGGCTTTGCTCCAGCCGGGCCAGCGCGGCCTCATGGGCGGCTTGGAATTCGGCCTTTACCGCGTCGGGTTGTTCCCGGCCAGTCGCGGCCAAGGCGGCCACCGCCTGCTGGAATTGCTCCAGCTCGGCGAACACCCGTCGCGGGGTGGCCGCGTCCAAACCGAACTTGTCCGCCCATTCCCGCGTGATGGCATACGTCGGGCCCGAGCGCAGACGCAATTCCTCCGCCCGCGCCTCACCCAAAACCGCCCGCTGGTCGGCGTCCCGTTGCGCGTCCGAACGGCTGGGCCGTTCGTCGTCGGTCGACACCCGCTCCCAATTGAAAACTCGCTCCAGGTCGTTTTCACCCGCGAGGAGACCGCGGCGTAGCAGTTCCCGGAATTCGGCGGGTGTCAGGGCCAGCGCGGCGGCCTCGTTGTCGGGCACGGCTTGAAGAAACGGGATCACCACCGCGGTTCGAAGGCAGACTTCCTCGAATTCCGCGACGCTGAGCACCCGGCCCAACCGTTCCGCGAATCGCCCGGATTCAGCCGCCAACCACTGGAGATCCGCCGGCAGGACGACGCCCTCCGTCCGCTCCCGCCACCGGTCCCGGAAATGGATTGCGTCGAACACCAAGTTGAGGAGCGCCAGTTGGCGTTCGCGGGGCAGGAAGCCGGCGGCGACCCGGAGGACCAGGTCCACCTGCATCCCTTCCTCCTCGGGCAATTCGACGACACAGCCCAACTCGGACAGCAGCTCCACCTGCTCCTGTTGCCAGCGCGAAGCCTGCGCCTGCACGGCCCGCTTGTGGGCAGCCTGTTGGGCGCCCGAAAGCCAGAAGTTGGTCTGGAAGTGGGCTGCCACAGTGCGGATAGCTAGGGCTAATTTGCCTTCCGGACGGAGGATGTCGCAGACCGTTTCGGCCGGGCAGTCGGCGAGGCGAAGGTTCGCGGCGTATTCCCGCAGGTCCCCCGACATCAGCCGCGACCAGGGAGTCGGTTCGCGGCGCGGCGTGACTTTGGGCTCGCGGGTGTTGGTGGTCCGGGGCGAAGCCGGCGCGGAGCTCGTCCCCTCGGGTGGGAGCGCGTCCGTCGGAGATGCCGAGGACTCGTGGGGTCGGCTAGGCCGCAGGAACAACAGAGCAGCCGCGAGCAGGGCATTGAGGCCGACGCTGAACCACAGCAGCCGGCGTCGGCCGGTGGCGGA
>JBIIUN010000430.1:0-4264 GCA_044339945.1 Kapaibacterium sp. (SeqCode) | reverse complement strand
AGAGTGGCTGGGCGACAATTGGTTTGACGTGAAGGACATTGCGCCAGGCCAGACTGCCGTTCGGAGCGTATGGTCCAATGAAGGGAAAATCCGGGCGGAGGAACTCATCCTGAAGCTAAAGCCCATCAACGGCCCGGAAGACCGGCGGTATGCTAGAGAGTTGGAAGGCTTAGTTCGTGAACCGTAAATGCCTCGCGGAGCACCTCCTTCCCAAAGCCGTCATGGTATGGTAGCGGAGAGGTGTGTCGGCTGCGGTCATGACGACCACGGGCGGAGAGGTGCCGCCTAGGGCGGCCTGCCGATGTCCGACCGGACGCCTGATCCTGCGTCGGGTATGAAAAGGTCTCGCCAGCGTTCCGCTCCAAAACAGCAACGCAGCAATTTCCCGGCGGCTCCGTTCGCCAGGCGGGAAGCGCGGCTGCTAGCGCGGCTGAAGGCCGTAGTTAAGGAGATCGCCGCCAGCCTGCCGGCGCACGAAGTGCGGCACACCGTGGAGCTGTTCCTGCTCGCCTTCAGCCCGGAGCCCGTCCCGGGCGTGCCGGCGTGGGCCCAGAAGGCGGCCCGCCGGGTCTTCCGGGTGGACCGCGACTTTCCCCGGCCGGTGCCGGTCCGGTCGCCGGCGGAGGCCACCGCCGCCCTGATGGAGCTACAGTGGCAGATCACGGCGGAACTGGCGGCGGAACCGGCGCTGTCCGGCGGCCTGGTGGGCCTGACCTGCCGGGCGGTGGACGACTTTGCTGAAAGCGCCGCAGAATCGGTAGCCCGACATCGGCTGGAAAAGCTCCGCAAGGTTTGCGATGCCGCCAAGCGTCTGGAGAGTGACCGGATGGCCCGGCTTGGGCGGCCCAAAGAGGCGGAATTCACAACCTGTTTGGGCGGCGGGATGAGCGTGGATTCAGACCAACTGATTCGCGAGGCCAACAGTTATCACGACCTAGATGGCATCGTGGCGGTCCGTTGGCGGGAAGTGCAGGCGCTGCCGTCGCGGGCGGAGTTCCGACGCTTCGCGGTTAAGATTCTGGGCGGGAACGCCGAGACCACGCAGACGGAGAAGCGTCTGGAACATTACTGCCGTCTCATTGGCCTGAGTTTCCGCCCGCCGGGCCGGCCCAAGGGCAGCCAGAACGCGCCGCACTGACGGATTTTCCCCAAGCCCGACGGTTCGCTTGGGTGGTTTCCCTTTCCGGGATTGGGGTAATAGCAAGGGCGATGACAACATCGCCATTCCAATTGAGCGGCCACCGCCCGGTTCGCATTCCCCTGCCGCCACGGCCCGTCAGCCGGTCAGCGTCGCCCCACCTCTCCACTCCTCGCCACCACCCTGCCACGACCCCTCCACTGCCCGATAACGGGTTGGGTCATGGCTTGGCCATGCTGTGGGCCGTGAACTTGAACCTCACCACCCCGGGCCGGGAGGTGCGTCGGACGACGACCCTCAGCCTGACCCTCCGCGTGTCGCGCGGCGGGCGGAGCCTGCTCGGCCGAATCGTTGTGTCCCTGCAACGGCGTCTGGCCCTGGCGCAGCCCGACGCGAAACCAGCCAAGGAAAACCAATGCAACTGAAAGTCACAGTGACCAGTGAACGCCCCGACGAATACGTGGGGAAACGGGGCCTGGTGAAGAACCAGGTCATCACCTGCCAGGACGTGGACCCGTCCGGCTACCGCCTGCTCATGCCGTTCGACTATACGTTGAACGAGGAGGAGAAGGCGAAATACGCGGGCAAGCTCCAGGACCGGACCATCACGGTCGGCATCCGCGAGCTGCTGCCCTTCGGCGGCCGGCTGCGGGCGCGGGGCGCCATCGTGGCCGGACCTGAGGCGAAATAAGCCGAAGTTCGGCCTCCCTACACAATGAACCCCGAAGTCTACGCCCTGTCGCTGATCGACTGGCAGTTCTTCGTGAGCCTCACCTTTAAGAGTGAGCGGCTCACGGATGCCGTGCGGATCAAGCTGTTCTTCGCCCTGATGCGAAGCCAGGCGCAGAACTTCGGGGTTCATTTCAAACAGACGATCTGGTGCCTGCGGACCGAGCGTGGCGAAGCCACGGGCCGTTTGCACTTTCACGCCCTAATCGCGGGGTTTCCAAACCATGCGCCGTCCACCGCCACCTGCTTCTCCTGGATGCGAATCTGGGAGCAGCTCGGCGGCGGGATGGCGCGCGTCTCACAGTATAGCCCACGGCTCGACGGGGTGGGCTACGTCCTCAAGGGCGGCGATGACGAATATCGCCGGTCCGGTGGGGATTTTTACGAGACGCGGAAGTTTGGGGGCCGCTGCGACGTCATGCTCTCCGAGTCGATCTTCCGCGTATTGGCAGGTCGGCGGCAAATAGGAGGGAGACGCCGTCGGGGACAACGCGAAGCGGAGTAGGAAGACCTCCTGTTGGACCGGCCTCTGCGCTGAAGATAGCGGCGCACACCGTCCTTTGTTCCCCGCCGGCTGAGACCAGCCCAGACGGGCCGCAAATGCGGGGGAACAGGGTCATAGCGTCGTCCGAGGCTGCGGCAATGCTGCCAGTTGTCACCTGGGAAGCGGTTCCCAGCCGGGGGCCCCGCGCGGAGCGCGGGGGCCACGGCGGGATTGCTTGAAGATGAACTATGCCCTGATGGGAACGACGGGGCGGACGGAACGAAACGGAAACACGGAACGGAACGGAACGATGAACGCAAACGAACGGATGGAATGGTTGAACGAGCGGGACCCCCTGCACCAATGGCAGGTCGGGCAGGATGTCTTCTGCCTGCACTGTGACCAAGCGTTCAAGGCGGAGGCGGTGGGCGAAGACACCGACGGCCTGCCGGAGTGCCCGCACTGCGGGGCCACGCCGCTGGATTTCCATCCCACGCCCTGGTGGCGCGACTGACGACATGCGCGAGGAGCAACATCGTTTCCTGAGTCTGCTGGGCCAGCCGCCCGTGCGGTTGACGGCTCCGGAAGTTGCCTTCGTGCTCAACTGCACGGAAGAGGACGTCACGCTGCTGATGAAGGCGCGCCTCCTTAAGCCGCTGGGCCAGCCGGCCCAGAACGGCACCAAGCTGTTCTCCCGGCGTGAACTGCTCGCCCTGGCCGAAGACGACAAGTGGCTGCACAAGGTCACGCTGGCCATCAGCGGCCACTGGCAGACCAAGAACGCACGCCGGAAGCAGCCCACGCCGCCCGCAGCGGCGTGAAGTGCGGAGTCCAGAGGTCAGCCGATCTCTGGCGGGGTGGTGGGGCGGAGCCCCACGAAAATGAAAATCGCCGGACGAAGGGACGCCGTCCGGCGACGCGATATTATCAGACGGCCATGAGCCGGGGCGGCTCACTGCGCTGCTCGTAGTCCTCCAGACTCGGGAGGTTCACCCGCGCCCCCTTGGCGTAGGCGCGATGGACGGCGGCCGAAGTGTGGCCGAGGGCCTCCTGCGCATAGCGTTCGGGATAACCCGCCGCCCTTGCCCGCTCCGCCCACGCGTAGCGGTAGCTGTGCAGGCTCACGCCCACGATGCCCAGCTTCTTGCACCGGTCGGCAAAGCGGGTGGCCCGTGCGGCGGACTCCTGCTTGCCGAAGTGCGGGAACAACGGACCGAACGTCGGACGCTCCCTCAGGACCGCCTCCGCGGCGGGACCGATGCGTTGCACGGCCAATGTGCCGGTCTTCCTCCGGGTGTAGCTCAGGATGCGGTTGGGCCAGTCGATGTTCTCGTGGGTCATGCCGGCCATGTCGATCTGCGCGGCGCCGAAGTGCCAGAGCAGTTGCAGGAACGCCTTCCACTCCGGGTGCGGCTCCACGTCGAGCAGGCGTTGCGCCTCATGCACTGTGATCGCGCGGCGGGTCTGATACTTCAGGCGCGGCCACTGCGCGTAGGCGAGGATGGGCCACGGGAGCCAGCCGAGGTTCAGGGCGTAGCTGTGCAGGCGCCGCAGGAACACGTTGGTCGAGACGGTGCCGGACATCAGCACCTTGAGCAGGTCCTCCGGCCGGGTCTCGATCAGGACCAAATGGCGCAAGGGCGCCAAAGGCGCCTCGCTGAAAGCGCTGTCGTAACGCTCGCGGGTGCGCTCGGCGGTTTGGGCCTTGGTGCGCTTCATCTCGTCCATGACGAACTGCCAGGTGCGCTTGGTGATGAGCGCATCCTTGGCCGCGAGGTAGGCGCGCGCCATCTGGACGTTGAACGCGGGCTGATACTCCGCCTCGTTGCGGGCGTGGAGCAGGCGCTGGGCTTCGTGACGGTCGGAGGTGCCGAGGCTCTCCTGCTTGCCCGTCTCGTTGTCCTCGACATAGA
>JBIIUN010000429.1:0-4297 GCA_044339945.1 Kapaibacterium sp. (SeqCode) | reverse complement strand
CTCCATGCCCGCGGAAATGTTCGAGGCGGAACTCTTCGGCAGCGAACGCGGCGCTTACACCGGCGCGGAAAAGGCCCGGGAAGGCCTCGCTGGCGCCACCAAGGATGGCACGCTGTTCCTCGACGAGATTGGCGAAGTCCCGCTGCCGTTGCAGGCCAAGCTGCTTCGCTTCCTCGAAGCCCGCGAATACCGTTCGCTCGGTAGCACGGTCACCAAGAAGTTCGCCGGCCGCGTCGTGGCCGCAACCAACCGTTCGCTGCCGGACGAAGTGGCCGCCGGGCGTTTCCGGCAGGATCTGCTCTACCGGCTGGATTCGTTCACGGTTCACCTGCCGCCCCTACGCGAGCGACGCGAGGAAATCCCAGCCCTGGCGGAACGGCTGCTCAACCAGCTCGCCGTGAAATACGGCCGGAAGGCGCCCAAGCTCCAGCCCGAGGACGGCGAGGCGCTGCGGCACTACGAATACCCCGGCAACATCCGCGAACTGCGCAACCTGCTCGAACGTTCGCTCCTGCGCACCCCGCCCGACGTTGCCTGGCTGGCACTCGACGCCGCCTGGCTCAAGCAGGCGCGCCCCGCGGCCCTGGCAACGCCCGCGGCCGCACCAGTTTCGCCGGCTGTGTCCGCTGCGCCGCCGACCGTCGTGCCGACCGAAGCCCCCGCGCCGGTGGCGCCCGCGCGGGAGCTTCCCCCGCTGGAAGCGCAGGAATACGAAATGGTGCGTCGCGCCCTCGTGGAGACCAACGGCGGTATCCGCCGGGCCGCGGCGAAGCTCGGCATTTCGCACCAGGCGCTCCTCCGCCGCCTGCAAAAGTGGCCCGAACTCCGGCCGGCGGGCGAGTAAGCCGTCGCTGAGGCCGGCATTGAATTCCAGCCGGCCAAACGGACTGGACGCTTCCTTCGGTGGCCCGGCCGGGCAGAATCGCCCCGTGTCAGGGCGCTTTCTTCTCCTGTGGTTACTGGTGGCCGGGTTAAGCCCGTTCCGGGCCGCGGCGCATCCGTTTCTCCAGAATTCGTGGTGGGTGGTCGTGGAGACCAACCGCCTCGTGATGCGGGTGAGCGCGACCCTGCGGGAAATTGCCGTGGTCCAACACCTCGACACCAATCGCGTGCCCGCGCTCGACGTCCTCACCGGTGCGCTGGAACAGCATGGCAACTACCTGATGAAAGCCTTGCAGGTGCAGGGCGACGGCGCCCCGCTCCCCGGTGAGGTGCTCGATTCTCAACTCGTCACCGACGGTGGCGAGGCCAGCCCGACCGAAGCCGCGCCGTATCTCGACCAGGCGCACGCCGCCTTTGACCTCGAATTGCGGTTTGCAGCGGGCGCACCCCGGGAAATCACCTTCGGCCACGCGACGCTCCGGGGACAGAACTACGCCCCGGGCGTGCCGTGGGATGTGACCTACGCCCTGCTCGTGAAAGGCGCCGACCGCAAGGAACTGGCCGCCGGGCTGGTGCGCGCCGATCTGCCGTTTGCGCTGGAACTTCCCGGCGCGGGATCCGCCGCGGCATCCGGCGCCGCCACAAACGCCCCGCCCGCCACCCAAGCGTTGGAGGACTTCCAGCCTGGTTCGGCCAGCACACCGTTCGGCGCCTACGTCCGGCTGGGCGTCCACCATATCCTCACCGGGTGGGACCACCTCTTGTTCCTCGCCGCCCTGGCGCTGGCGGCGGCCAAGTTGGCGGATTTCTTCAAGCTGATCGGCGTCTTCACCCTGGCCCACTCCCTCACCGTGACCCTCTCGGCCCTGAACTGGGTGCGGCTGCCGCCGTGGTTTGTCGAGCCGGTCATCGCCGGCAGCATCGTGTTTGTGGCGGTGCAGAACTGCTTGGCACCAACCGCCGCTCGTGGCCGCGGCCGGCTCGCCGTGGCGTTTGGCTTCGGGCTCGTGCACGGACTGGGATTTGCCGGCGGCCTGAATGAGGCCATCGGCGGCGTGGGTGGAACCGCCCTGGCCGTCGCCATCTTCGCCTTCTGCCTCGGCGTCGAACTGGGCCACCTCGCGGTCGGGCTGCCGTTCTGGTCGGTGCTCCGGGCCGGCCGCGCCGAATTGGGCGACCGGTTTGGGGAGCGTTCCCTGCGGTGGGGTTCCGCCGTGGTCGCCGTGGGAGGGGCCCACTTCCTGGTGGCGGCGCTGCGGAATTATCTCTAGCTGCCGCGCGTTGGCCCGGCACCCTCGCGCGCGTGAAACTGCTTTCCTGGAACGTCAACGGCCTGCGCGCCGTGCTGCGGAAGAACTTCCTCGAATTCCTCGCCGCCGAGACGCCGGACATCCTGTGCCTCCAGGAAACCAAGTGCCGGCCCGAGGACGTGGAGCAACTTTGGCCGGCCGACTACACGACCTACTGGAACAGCGCGGAAAAGAAGGGCTACAGCGGCACCGCGATCTTCACGCGCACCCGGCCGCTCCAGGTCACGCAAGGCATCGGCTTGGCCGAGCACGACCGCGAAGGCCGCGTGCTGACGGCGGAATACGCCGACTTCATCCTCGTGAACTCCTACGTGCCCAATTCGCAGCGGGAGCTCACGCGCCTGCCTTACCGCCAGCAGTGGGACCGAGACTTCCTCGCCTACCTGAAGGGGCTCGAACAACGTAAACCCGTAATCTGGTGCGGCGACCTGAACGTGGCCCATACCGAGATCGACCTCGCGAACCCCAAGGCCAACGTGAAGAACCACGGCTTCACGCCGGAGGAACGCGCCGGCTTTGGCGCAGCCTTGGCGGCCGGCTTCGTGGACACGTTCCGTGAGTTTGAAAAGGGTCCGCGTCACTACACGTGGTGGAGCCCGATGGGCGGCGCCCGCGGCCGGAACGTCGGCTGGCGGATCGACTACTTCCTCGCCAGCGCCGCGCTGCGCCCGCGGCTGAAGTCCGCCTTCATCCGGCCGGACGTCCTCGGCTCGGACCACTGCCCGGTGGGGCTGGAACTCCGCTGATGGGCTCGCCCTTGCCTCGGCGCAGACCGAAACGTCTGGTCTGGCATGCCAGGCGGCACCTTCACGGTGACGCCGGGCGCCGCGGCCGGAACGAAGTTCTACCGCAGCCAGAACTGATTTGGTCCGTCAGGCCAAAACTCAGGGCCGGAGGCATAATGCCTCCGGCCCTTTTTGCTGCCCGGATTTCCCGGCGAGGAAACAAAAACGCCCGCCGGTTTTCGGCGGGCGCTGAAAGCAGTCTCGGTCGGCTTAGAACTTGTAGTTGATGCCGGCGAGCAGGCGCAGGTCGTTCTCTTCGCGGAACACCAGCGGGATGGTGCCGGCGATCGCCGCGGGGCGGGAGCGGTAGGTGTCCTGCAGGGTCACGCGGAGCGCGAGGTTCTTCACGAGGTCGGCTTCCACGCCGATCTGACCCTGGATGATGTAGTTACCGAAGTCCGAGGCCTCAGGCATGAATTCCAGGTCCTGGAAGAGGCGGGCGCGCTCATTGATGGCCCAGGTGAACTTCTCGCCGACCCGGATGGTCAGGTAGTCGTTCTTGTCCGCGCCGAGCTTTTCCACCACGTAGCCGGGGCCGACTTCGCCGCTCAGCGTGATGTCCTTCTGCTTCACGAAGTAGTAACCGGCGCCGACCGTGCCGGAGAAGCGGTAGTCGATGTCGGCGATCTCGTCCCGGCGTCCGTCCACGCGGCCGCTGAGGTAGAAGCGGTCGGAGAGCAGGCGGTTGTATTGCAGCGCGGCCCCGAAGTTGTTGACCGTGGTGTTGTCATTGTCGACCAGCACGCCACCGACCACCTGGCGGGTGGTGGCCTCGCCGTAGGCGACGTCGGCGGCGCCGATCAGCTCGTTCTGCTCCCACTTCTTCGTGGCGTTGAAGTTGGCCCCGATCAGCAGGGTGTCCGAGTTGCCGGAGGTGAGGGCGAAGTTGAGGCCGGCGGAAGTCTTCCAGCCCGGGACTTCGGCTTCCTGGGCAAGCGCGGTAACGGCGGTGGCGGCGAGCACAGCGCCGACAATTTGTGTGGGATATTTCATACTGTGGGCCGGCGTTGGTAGGGAAAGACCCCGGGTTCGGCAATGCCGAATTCACGTCCCCTAACGACCGGCCATCAGTTCTTCTGCTGCGGGGCCTTCGCGCCCCACCACTCCTCCTCCGCGAGGAAGAAATGGCCGCCGGTCAGGAACCCGCCGCCGAGGATGAACTTCAGCGGGAAACCGGTCGGGACGCGTTGGCGGAGCAGCACGTCGAGGTAGTAGCGCCCCCAGGCGAAATCCGGATCGCCGAAGAACCGGCCCTGCATCGGTTCGTTGGCCCAGAGCGGCGAGATGTAGACCGCCCGCACCCGGCGTCGGCCCTCGGTG
>JBIIUN010000427.1:0-4308 GCA_044339945.1 Kapaibacterium sp. (SeqCode) | reverse complement strand
CCTTGCGCTTGGCCTGGGCCAGCGCCGGAACCAGGAGGCCCGCCAGAACCCCGATGATCGCCACGACCACGAGCAATTCGACCAAGGTGAATCCCCGCCCGCCCGCCTTCCGGCGAATGAAACAGCCACTGCTCTCGTTGGTTGCGATCACCTTCATGGCAAGTTCACCAAAGCAATCCGAGGTTCGCCCGTCGCCGGATCGGGCGCAATCCAGACCGAGCCGCCGCCGATCATCACGCCCTGCGCCGTGCAGTGCAGGCGTTCCGCCGGGCATTTCAGGATCTCCCCGGCCACCGACGCGGTGAAAACCCGTTCGAACGCGCCCAGCACGGCGGCCGGGCTCGCCAAGGGCGCGGCAAATCCCCGGCCGCTGACCGGAAGCGGATAACGGATCCACCGGACCACCGCCTCGCGTTCGCCATCGCGAATCTGCCGCTGGAGCTCGCGGATGAACCCGTGCACCACCCGCGGGTCGGCAAAGCCCGCCGCCCGGTAGTCGCCATCCGCCCGCACGGCCCGGGCCTGCCAGCGCTCCACGACTTCCCGCCCCAACCAACCGGCGCCACCGAGCAGCGAGAGCGCCGTCGCCGCCGTCAGGATCCAGGCCCGGGCCGTCGCCCACGCCATGTCGGCCGCCACGGCCTGGGAAAGCGCCACCGCCTTCGCCGAACCCGTGGCCGCGGGCTTCATTGCGGCCAATACCGTGGGCGCAACCCAATCGGCGGCGGGTTCGCCCACCGCCTGTTGCGCCAGCAATCCGGGCAACGACGTGGCCGACGCCACGACTCCCCGGCGCTGGAGCTCCTCCCTCAGCTTCTCCAGCGCCCGCCCCACCCGCTTGCGCGCCGCCTCCTCGGCGATGCCCAGCGCCGTCCCCACTTCCGCGAGGCTGCAATTCCGGAAGAAGCGCAGCAGCAACGCGGAGCGATCCGCTTCGCGCAGGCGGGCCAGCGAGTCATCCAGGACGGGCGCGACTCGTTCCCACAGGCGGGCGGATTCATCGTTCGTGTCGGGGGCAATGGTGTTCATCTGAAACGCGGCATTCTCCCGCTGCCGCCGGCGGCGTTCCGCCCGCAGCAGGTCGTTGGCGGCAAACCGGGCGGCCTGCATCAGCCAGCCCAGGAGAACCACCTTCGGGCTAAGCGAACCGGCCTTGCGGGCCAGCAGCAGAAAGACGGCCTGCGTCACCTCATCCGCCAGGTGGGCGTCGTTGGTCTGCCGCAGCGCGGCGGCACGCACCAGCCCGGCATGGCGCCGCACCAATTCGGCGAACGCCTCCTCGGCGCCGGAAGCGGCAAATTCGCGCACTAGTTGGGCATCGGTCACCACGGTTTTCCGATTGAATGGCCGCCGCCGGAAAAAGCGGACAGGAAAAGTTGGGGTCTAGCCCAATGACCAATGGCCAATGACCAGCTGCCTTGGCTGCTCGGAGGGGCACTTCCAGATTGGAAATTAGTCCTTGGTCACTGGTCATTTCCGCCATGAACTGGCTCGCCCACTTTGTCCTGTCGCCGGATGACGACCGCATCCGCCTGGGAAACTGGCTGCCCGACGTGTTGTCGCCGCCGGAACTGACCGCGGTAAGCGACCCGATGGTGCGCGTGGGCATCGAACTGCACCGGCGAATCGACGAGACCACCGACCGCCACCCCGCCGTGCTGGCCGCCCGGGATCACCTGCCGGCGGGGCTCCGCCGCTTCGCCGGCATCGTGCTCGACGTGACTTGGGACCATTTCCTGACCCGCGACTTCGACCGGCTTGCCGGCGAGCCGCTGAATGGTTTCGTGGAACGCGTCCACGCCGGCCTCTACGCCCATTCCGAAAACCTGCCGGGCGAAGTCCAGGACGTGCTGGCTCGCATGGAAGACGAGGGCTGGCTGCGCGCCTACGCCACCCCGGCCGGCGTCGAACTGACCCTCACCCGCATCTCCCGCCGCCTGTCGCCGCGGGCCCGGGCGGAATTTCAGCCCGCGGCGGCCCGCGCCGCGCTGGAGCGGGAATATCGCTTCCTAGAAGGCTGCTTCCGCGAACTTTGGCCGAGACTTGTTGCGGTCGCCGCCAGTCGGGATCGGCCCAAGTAGGCGGGCGCACGGCTCCTCGATCCGAACGCCCGGGCGAGTTGCTCCTTGAGTTTTTCGAATCGCCGCCATTCGGACTGCGGCTCGCGCTGATCCATTCGTTTGCCACCCGACGGCCCGGCGGCAATCTTCGCGCCCGTGAAGCCTTCGTTTGCCGTCCCGTCCCTGTTCGCATTGCTGCTCACCGCCCCGCTCCTGCACGCCGCGTCCGCCTGGCCGATGTTCCGGGGCAACCCACAACTCACCGGCGTGAGCGACGCCAAGGTGCCCACGAAGCCCACGCTGAAGTGGTCCTTCAAGACCGGTGCCGAGGTGAAGTCCTCGCCGGCCATCGTCGGCGGCCAGGTGTTCTTCGGTTCCGGCGACTCCAACCTGCACTGCCTCAACCTCGCCGACGGCAAGCCGGTCTGGGCCTTCAAGTCTGACGGCGGCATCGAGTCTTCGCCGCTGGTGCTCGACGGCCGGGTGTATTTCGGCACGGACAACACCAACGTCTATGCCCTCGACGCGACGACCGGAAAGCAGGTTTGGAGTTACGGCCTCGAGGACAAAATCCTCTCCAGCCCCAACTGGGTTCAGGCTGGCGACCAGAAGGCCGTGCTCGTCGGCGGCTACGACTTCAAGCTCTACAGCTTCGCCGCCACGACCGGGAAAACGAACTGGGTCTTCGAGACCGGCAACTACATCAACGGCTCCCCGGCCATCGGCGACGGCCTGACCGCCTTCGGCGGCTGCGACGCCATCATCCACGTCGTGGACGTGCTGAAGGGTTCCAAGCAGAAGGAGATCGAGGCCGGCGCCTACATCGCGGCGTCCGGCGCGCTCGTGGATGGCAAACTCTACGTCGGCCACTACGAAAACGCCTTCCTCTGCGTGGACCTCAAGGCGGGCAAGATCGCCTGGACCTACAAGGACCGCGCCTTTCCCTACATGTCCTCGCCGGCCGTCACGCAGGATCGCGTGATCGTCGGCGGACGCGACAAACGCCTCCACTGTCTCAAGCGTGACACCGGCGAGCAGGTCTGGGTCTTCGCCACGCGCGGCAAGGTGGACAGCTCCCCCGTGGTCGCCGACGGCAAGGTGATTGTGGGCTCCGACGACGGCCGCCTCTACATGGTCTCGCTCGCCGACGGCAAGGAGCTGTGGCAATACGAGATTGGCCAGCCCGTGCAGAGCTCCCCCGCCGTCGTGGACGGCCACATCGTCGTGGGTGCCGCGGACGGCTCGGTGTATTGCTTTGGCGACCAGAAATAGTCGCGGCGCAACCGGACAGCTGAAGGGCAGTCCAGATCTGGGCGGGAATCAGCCAGATCGCGGCGGCGAGTTACATCAGCGGGCGTTGACGAGGATTACCGTTCGTCGGTTTTCCGGAGCGCGCCGGATTTCGGGGCTAAAGTTCAACCGCGCCGACTGCGCCACGCCGTGGCGCAATCGGGCCGCCGCCCTGTCGCTCTCAGACACAGCCGGCTGGGAATCCTCACGCGTTTCGGCCCAATAGCCGCCAGTTCTCCGGCATGAGCCATGCAGGACCAGGCGCATGAACTTCGACAAGTGGACCATCAAGGCGCAGGAAGCCCTCCAGGCCGCCCAGAATCTGGCGCAGGAACGTTCGCACCAGCAGCTCGACGGTGAGCACCTGGCGCTGGCGCTTGCGGAACAGGAGGACGGCTTCGTGCCGCAACTGCTCCAGAAGCTCGGCGTGAAGGCCGGCGGCTTCACTGCGGACCTGGATTCTGAACTGAATCGCCGCGCCAAGGTCCAGGGCGCGTCCCAGGTTTATCCCTCGCAGGACTTCCAGAACGTCCTCAACGCCGCGCCGAAGGAGGCCAAGGCGTTGAAGGACGACTTTGTTTCCACCGAACACCTGCTGCTCGCCCTGCTCGACAAGGGCGGCGATTCCCTGAAGAAGCTGTTCGCCAAGCACGGCCTCAAGCGCGACGACCTTCTCAAGGCGCTCGCCGAGCTGCGTGGCAACCAGCGGGTCACCGACCAGAGTCCCGAGGACAAGATCCAGACGCTGGAGAAATACGGGAAGGATCTCACCGACCTCGCCCGCAAGGGGAAGATTGATCCCGTCATCGGGCGCGATGACGAGATTCGCCGCGTCATGCAGGTGCTCACGCGCCGCACAAAGAACAACCCCGTGCTCATTGGCGAACCCGGCGTCGGCAAGACGGCCATCGTCGAAGGACTCGCCAAACGCATCGTGGACGGCGACGTGCCCGAATCC
>JBIIUN010000428.1:0-4308 GCA_044339945.1 Kapaibacterium sp. (SeqCode) | reverse complement strand
ATTCCATGTCCCAGTCCCAGAGCCCGTCGTTCGCGCCGGTCATCGCCAGGCGGAAACGCTCCTCGCTGAGGCGCAGGGCCTCGGCCGAACGGGCGCCGGCAATGCATACGGCCGCCGTCTGGGTCGCCGCCTCGACCAGGCGACGATGCCCGGCCGGCGGCTCGCCCACGTGGCGGTAGTAGATCGCCACCGTGCCCAGCACTCGGCCCAGCGGATCAAAAATCGGGGTGGACCAGCACGCGCGCAGCCCAAATCTGCCGGCCAAGTCCCGGTAGGCCGCCCACAGCGGATCGTTCTGGATGTCACGGACCACGCCGGGCTCCCGTCGGAAGGCGGCGGTCCCGCACGAGCCCACCACCGGGCCAATCTCAACGCCGTCGATGGCCGCGGTGTATTCTTCCGGCAGGCTGGGCGCGGCCCCGTGGCGCAGGCGCCGCCCGTCGGCATCGAGGACCAGGATCGAGCACAGCAACCCCTCCGCCTGCGCCTCGATCAGCCGGACCAACCGCTCCAAGGTTTCCGGCAGGGCGGCGCCCCGGGCGATCATGCCGATGACCTCGGTTTCGCCCGCCTGGAGCGCTTCCGCCTGCTGCCGGGTGATGGCGGCCCCCAGCATGTCGCAGACGACCCGGAGCGCCTCCATGTCGGACGCCAGCCACCGGCGTTCGTGCAGGCATTCGTCCAGTCCGATCATGCCCCACCAGCGCCCGGAGACAAACAGGGGCATCAACACCACTGAACGGACCCCCTGCGGTTCCAATACCGCCCGCTCGGATTCGCCCGCTTCCGTCAAGGTCAGGAGCACCGGCCGGCCGGCGGCTAGCTCTTCCCGCCAGTGTCCGAGGCCGGCGGCATCGTAAGGAAAGTCTTGAAGGTCGGGATTGGTGATTTGCCGGACGATCCCGGCGGCGCACCACTCAAACCGCTGGCTGGTGAGGAGTTCTCCCGCCGGTCCCGAATGGTTCTCGAACAGGTAGGCGCGGCTGACCTGGGCGGCGGCGCCCACCCGGGCCAGCACGGCGTCGGCTGCAGTCGCCCAATCCGGCGCCCGGAGGAACTGCTCCCCGGCGAATTCCGCCGCCGCCAAGATCGCGTCATGGCGCGCCAACTCGTCCTGGGCCTGCTTGCGTTCGGTGATGTCCGCCGCCGCGAAGAGCAGGTTCGGCCGCCCATTCAGCTCGATCCGGTCGACCGACACCAACAGCGTGAGCTCCGTCCCGTTCTTCGCCCGGACCCGGCATTCCCGCGCCAGCACCGGCTGGCCGGAATCCAGGTCGCGGATCAATTGTGCCCGCTGCTCCGGATGAACCCAGAGGCCGGACTGGATGCCGGGCGAACCTCGGAGATCCTCCAGCGAGTAGCCCAGCCGTTCCGTAAAGTGCCGGTTGACCGCGTAGCAATGCCCCTCGGGATACGAGCTGATCGAGTGCAGCACCGGGCTGGACTCGAAGACCCGTTCGAAACGCCGTTCACTTTCGACCAGGGCCCTTTCCGCCAGCTTCCGTTCGGTGATGTCCGTCGCGATGCCGTTGACCGCCACGATCTGGCCCGCGGCGTCGCGCACCGGAAACGCCCGGCTCCAGATCCACCGCTCGGCGCCGTCGCGCCGGATGATCCGATACTCGATGGGACGCCGGGATCCGTCCTTCTCGGCCAGGATCGCGGCGTCGAGCAGGGGCCGGTCGTCGGGATGCACCAAGTCCCGCCAGGCAGTCGGCTCCGCAAGGAAATGGGCGGCGGGAAAGCCGGTGATCGCCTCCACCGCCGGACTGAGGTAAGTGGGCAACTGCTCGCCCGGCGAGGACGTCCAAAAAATTTGGTCGAGGGACTCCACCAGCGAGCGGAAGCGGGCCTCGCTCAGCTCGCGGGCCTGCTGCGCCTCCTGGCGTTGCCACGCCGCCCGGCTCGCCTCGATCAGGCCCACGCAGGTGGCCAGCAAGGGCGCCAAATCCGCGAGGAGATCCGGCTGGAACCCGCCCGGCCGGTTGGCCAGCCCGATCATGCCCACCAGCTGCGCATCAAGCTTGAGCGGAACCCCCATGAAGGATTCCAGCGGCGGGTGGCCCGGCGGCAGACCGCCCCGGCGCGGGTCCTCGCGCGGCTCATTGGCAATCACCAGCTCGCCGGAAGTGATGACCGCCCCGAACAGGGTCCCGAGGTTGGTGAAGACCAGCCCTTCCGCCTCGTGGCGGGCATAGAGCTCACGGGTCGGCTCATCCCAGGCGATGTTGGTCATGGAGTGGACCCGCAGTTGGGGACGGCCCGCGCGGTCCACGGGAATCTCGCCGATGAAGCCGAACTCGCTGCCGGTCAGCTCCAGGATCACGGACAGCAACTGGTCCAATGCCGCCTTGAGCGAGCGGCCGACGATGAATTGCAGCTGCGCTTCGCGGATCGCCTCCAGCAGGCGGTGCTGCCGGCGTTCGATGGCCTCGGCCCGCACCTGGTCGGTGATGTCGAGGGCGAAGCCGACCACGCCCACGATCTGGCCGCTGTCGTTCCGGTAGGGGAATTTGTCGGCCCGCATCCAGCGGTCGCCCTGCACGGTCGCCAGTTTCTCGACAATCCCGCGTTTGGGCCGGCCCGACTGGATGACCTCCCGCTCGTCGTCGTAGTAATCCTCCGCGTAGGGCGAACCATTCTCGGTTTCGGTCCGCCCCTCCACTTCGTCGCGCCGCCGCCCGGTGACCCGCAGCACCTCCTCGTTGACCCGCAACATGCGGTGCTCCCGGTCCTTGAAGAAGACAAACGCGGGCACCGAATCGAGGATCATCTGGAGTTCCGCCCGCTGGCGGGCCAGCTCGCTTTCCGCCCGCCAACGGTCGGTCGCATCCAGCAGCAGCCCGTGCCAGAGGACGCTGCCGTCCGGCTCCCGCTCGGGAACGGACCGCCCCTCCAGCCAGATGACCCCGCGGGTCGGATGCTGCACCCGGAAGAGGGCATGCCACGGCGACAGCGTCCGGGCCGATTCCCGGATCGATTCCTCCACGCTGCCGCGATCCTCCCGGTGGACCATTCGGAAGAGCGGACCGACATCCGCCGCCACGCCCGCCGGCTTCACGGCAAACAGTTCCTCCAGCTTTGGGCTGGCATACGGCATCTGGGCCGTGCCGTCTGGGCGGAGGCGAAAACTGTAGATGGCCCCGGGGACCGCGAGGGCGAGTTCGGCCACCCGGTTCTCGGACCGGCCGAGTTCCGCCTGCGCCTGGGTCCGCGCCGCCGACTCCGACTCCCACCGTCGCAACTCGCGTCGGAGGACAAAAAACAGGAATGCCCCGGTTACCCCGACAAAACCAAGCCCCTTCACCACGGCCAGGCGGGCCAGCATCTCAGGGTCGGACACCAAGCGCGGCAGCAGCCAATCCGACCCGACGATCCACACCAAGCCCGCCCCGACATAGAGCAAGCTGGTCCGCCCCGCGATCTGGATGAGTTTCATTGCTTGAACCTTTCCTACCGCCGGCTTTCCGCCCTCATCGAACCGTTGCTGCGACCACCCGGCCACGCGGAATTTGGCATTTCCGTTCCCGTCCGCCCCGTCACTTCACCAGTCCCCCCACCACCCGCCTCAGGGCCGCGGCGAGGAAGATTTGCCGCGGTTCTCGCGGGCTGCACCGGTGGGCCCCATGCCCCCGGACACCGGCAGCAACAACTCCGGGATAACCAGCCGAACGGTCACGCCCGCCCGCCGGGCCGCCAAAGCCGGCGACACGGAAAGGAACAGTCGGGCCAGCAAGGTATGCCAAATGGGCTTCACCCGGGAAGGGTGCCGCGAACCGCCGCCGGAGGTCCACGCCTGTTTCCGGCGAAACGGCGGCGGCGCGGGCGGCGGCAATCGGACCGCTTTCCGCCCGATGCCGCGCGCCGCTGTCCGCCTGCGCAGTCTGCCAGGCACAACCAACTTCGTTTTGCCTTTCCGTCCCCTGCCCCGCAGGTTTCGCCGCGTTCATGGATTCTTCGCTCAAGGTTCTTTCCCCCGAGACGTTCCCGGCGTGGCGCGCGGCGCTGCGGCGGAACGGGCAGAGACTGGTCGTGACCAACGGCTGCTTCGACCTGCTGCATGCCGGCCACGTGACCTATCTCGAAGGGGCCCGTAGCCAAGGCGACGCGCTGCTGATCGGATTGAACGGCGACGACAGCGTCCGGCAGCTCAAGGGCCCTTCGCGGCCGTTGAATTCGGAAGCGGACCGCGCCCGGGTCATCGCCGGCTTGGGTTGCGTGGATGGCGTGCTGGTGTTCCCCGAGATGCGGGCCACGCGCTTTCTTGCCTTCGCGCAGCCGGACATTTACGTGAAGGGCGGCGACTAC
>JBIIUN010000053.1:0-15292 GCA_044339945.1 Kapaibacterium sp. (SeqCode) | reverse complement strand
AAGAATCCCGGCTTTGCGCAGGGGGACACCCACCCGGTGGTAAAGGTAAGCTGGGAGGAGGCGCAGGGGTTCTGCACGTGGCTGACGACGAAGGAGCGTGGGGATGGAAGGATTGGGCCGAAGCAGACCTACCGTTTGCCGACGGACGCGGAGTGGAGCTGGGCGGTGGGGATCGGGGCGGAGGAGGAGCGGGCGGGGAAGAACCGGAGCCCGCAGGAGAAGGACGGAAAGATCGAGGCGGGAAGCCATCCCTATGCGTATCCGTGGGGCAAGGACTGGCCGCCGCCGAAGGGGGCGGGGAACTACGGTCCGAGCCTGAAGGTGGACAAGTATGAAGGGACGTCGCCGGTTGGGAGCTTCGCGGCCAACCCGCAGGGGTTGTATGATCTGGGCGGGAACGTGTGGGAGTGGGTGGAGGACTACTTTGACGGGAAGAGTGGCGCCCGTGGGTTGCGCGGGGCGTCGTTCCTCTACGATCGCCGGAACTTCCTTCTGTCGTCCTTCCGCCTCAGCCTCCCGGCCGACTTTCGCTACGACAACTTCGGGTATCGGTTGGTGTTGGTGGGTGTGGGTGTGTGCTAGGTTGGGGCTGTCGGCTTTGCCTTCTGTTCTTTGGCTTTTGATCTCGGGCCTTCCCGCGCGGAGCGCCCGAAAAGAATCTGCTGCTTTCGGGTGGCCGCCTTGCCGGTGGCCCGAAGGTGGCGGCCGGGGCACTTGCGCCCGTGGGTTGCGCGAGGTGTCGTTCAACCACGATGACCAGGACAACCTTCTGTCGTCCAACCGCAACCACAACCCGGCCGACAATCGAAACGACCACATCGGGTTTCGGTGGGTGTTGGTGGGTGTGGGTGTGTGCAAGGCGGGAAGTCGTGAGTGTGGCGTGATGCCGGACGGGGCCTGGCCCGGTGCGGCCGGAGCCACGAAGCCCCAGCCTAACCCCGGCGGCCACGCCCCGCGGGACCGCGGGGAAAAGACGCGGCGTCCGCCGTGGCCGGTAGGTGCCCAGGAAAGCCCGGCCCGAAAGTCACGGCGGACAACGCGGGGCGCGCAACCAGCTTGGCCGGGAGCCTAGCGCCAGCGTCTTGGAGTGCGCGCGTCCCCGCGGGCTTTGGCACCCGCCTTGCCTAGGTATCGCTTCCACAGCGGCAGAGGGCTGCCGCAGTCCAAAACCTGGCGGGACCGCTCAGAGCTCCCGCCGTTCCGGCCTGAATGGAATTCCGCCGCCGCCGCGTAAGCCCGGCAGCATGAACGCCATTTCGTCCGCTGCGCCCCGTTTCCTCCGCCACCTGGCCCTCGCCCTGATGCTGGGCCTCCTGCCGCTGCTGGCGTGGCCCGCACGCGCCGCCGACCCCGAGTCTCCGGGCCGAACCCGCAACCTGGCCAAGCTGCGCCAGGAAGGCTGGCGCGTGGAACTCCAGACCAACCATTACGCCTGCCAGCATCCGGACCTGAAGGTGCCCGTGACGATCAGCCGCGCCCCGCAGCGCCACGAGCTGCTGGAGGGCTTCAACTACCTGGTCACCGCCCGCGGCCGCATCGCCGCCGGCCAGCGCGAGGCCGCCCTGGACCTGCTCCGCGAGACGCTGCGCGAAAAGGCCGGCACCTTTCTCTACGACCTCTCCGCCGCGGGCGAGGTGACGATCACCACCGCGGTGTCGGACACGCTGCTGGAGTGGGACGAGCTGGATTTTCTCTTCGTGACTGAAGCCAAGACCGTCGCCAACACGCTGATCCGGTTCCGTGAGCGCGCCCGCGCCCTGGAAACTCCCGCCCCGCCCCGGCCGGAACCCGTCGCCCCCAAGCCCGCGAACTGACCCATCCCGTTGCCGCCTCCCCGATTCGCCCGCCACCCGAACTTTTTCCCCATGAAAGCCGACCCCGTGTTCGCCCCGTTGACGCTCGCCGAATTCACCGCCACCGAGCGCTACGAATACCGCCAGGAACTCTCGAGCAACCCGCGCCTGGACGAGGCGGGCGCGCCCACCGGCCAGCTCCGGCTGGCGTATCCGCTGGACGGGGCGGTCGGGTGTCCGGGGGCGGTCGCGGACCGGGTGACGAGCCAGCTGGCCCAGCCGGGGCACGGGGGCCGGCTGCTCGTGGGCCACCTAGGCCTGGCGGACGAGGGGCGGACCGACCTGCGGACGGCGCTCGGGGAGCTGACGGATTCCGGACTCCAGCCGCTCACGATCGCGAGCGCCGAGCTGGCGCCCGACCTGCGGGCGGCGCTGACCGCTGACCGGCAACGGCTGGAATTCGGCACGGACTACGTGCCCAAGTCCCCGCGGGTGCTGCCCATCCGCTTCCAGGCGGAGCTGTTCGACGAGGAATTCTTCAGCGGCCAGGGGCAACGGCTGGTCACCCGCGACGGGTTCCTGCGGTGCCTGTCACTGCGCCTGGTGGCCGAGGTGACGGTGGCCCGGGCCGCGGTGCGCGGAGAAGGGCGGCCGCGGCTGCGGGAGCTGTTCATCCCGTGGCCGGGAATTCCCTCCCTGCGCAATTTCCGGTTCTGCGAGCTGTCCACCGGGGACAGCCGGACGGTGCGCTTCGATCCGGACCGACGGGGACTGGTCGTGAACGACCTCGCGCTGGCGCCGCGGCAGTCCACCGGGGACATGCAGCACTACGCCACGTCGCCCCTGCTGCTGATGATCAACCAGCCCGCGGAACTGAGCCAGCAGGCGGAGCTGGGGCTGGAGGGAACGGTGGATTTTCCGGACTGCCTGCTGTCCGCGGCCCGGCTGCGGTATTTCGACGCGGCGGGGCGGGGCGACGGGCCGTGGGCGCACCCGGAATGCGAGACCAAGTTCACCCTCCGGGCACGCCTGCGGCTCGGGGATCTCTTCCGGGACCGGCCGCGCCGGCCCTGGCTGGCGATCCGGTTCGAGCGGGTCATTCCCGACCAGGAGCGGCTGAACAACATCCAGGATGCCCTGGTCGACCTCGGTTTTCGCACCCTGCCGGCCGCCCCGAACGGAACCCACGGCGGGCCGCCATGGCGCTTCCAGGTGGAACGCCGCGAAGGCCCGCACCGGCTGGAGCTGACGGTCGAGGTGGCCGGCCAACGCCGGCGCATCCAGGTCGAGGAGGAACAGGGCCAGCGCCTGATCCGGTCGGAACGGGACACGGGGGACCTGGAACTCCTGATCATGGCGGACTTCCGGGGCGATGACACGACCGCCGGCCACTATCTCAACCAATTGCACGCGGAACTCCGCAAACGCTTCCACAGCGCCGTCACCGAAGGATGATCATGAAAGCACGACTCGAGACCAAACACCCGCGGATCCGCTGCCAGCAGTGCGGCGATGCCCGCGTCACCGCCGTCTGCCACCATTGCGGGGCCGCCCTGTGCGCCGAGCATGGGCGGGAAACCGCCGGCCGCGTGGGGCTGTCCGTTGAATTCACCGGGCTGGACCTGGACCCGGGCCGGGGGGCGCACTGCGGCCGCTGCGCCCACACCCTGACCGAACCGATGTCGCTGGCCCCGGTGCTGGGCCTTGTCATCGGCGGGGTGGTGGTCGGCGGGGCCGGCCTCTCGCTGGGCGCGGCGGTGGTCGGCCTCGGCGGCCTGCTGCTCCTGGCGGGCGGCGTGGCCGCGCTGATGCGGTCACAGCAATGGCAGCACCTCAAGGCCCGCCGGCCGGAGTTTCCGGCATTACCCCAGCTCCGTTCGTTCGAGGTGCGGGAAACCCTGCGGGCCCGGCAGGAATTGCAGGCGGACGGACGCTCGACCGTGGCCGTGCTGGAAGCCACCGGCCGGGCCAGCGTCCTGGCGACGCTGACCGACATGGACCGCACCCGGCTGGCCAAGTTCCGCCGGAAATACCGGCTGGACGAGGCGGGGAACCTGCCGGTGTGCGCGGGTTTCGTGGGCTTCGATCCGGCGGTGTCCGGGCCGGCGGGCGACACCGCAGGCGGCGGCTTCACCACGTTGCTGCCCTTGCGGAGCACCGTGGCGGAACTGCCCTACCTGGGCGGGAACCCCAACCCGGCGGCGGCGGAATGGCGCCAGGAAGTCCGGTATGCGGTCGGGCTCCCCGCGTCGGGGGGCGGCGCGCCGCTGCGGATCGTGCCGTCGCTGGTGCATGACCGCGCCAAGCGGGACCTCCAGGTCGAACTCTCGTGGCTGGGCCACGGTGACGCGCCCGTGCCGACGGTGGATGAAATCGAATTGCTGGAACTCCGCTATCCGGCCGGCCTGGGCCTGGTCACCTGCCGGGACGGCTGGGAAGCGGACCGTGATCCCGTGATCGACGCCCAGGGCGAAGCGTGGCTGACCGTGCGGTTGGTTCGCCCGCCCGTGCAGCCCGCGGAGACTGAGGCCGAGGACCTGCCGCCGGGCAGCCGCCGGTTCTACTTCCAGTTCGAGAATCCCGTTCCCCCCGGCCAGGTGTTCCGGGGCCGGGCCATCGTCCTCCTCCAGGGCGCGCTTTCCGGCCTGGAACGGGCGGCGCTGTTCACCCCGCTGGGGGTCCGGCGGGATCAGGTCCCGGCGGAGATCACGACCCGCTTCGAGCTCGAGTTCGGGCTGAGCACCACGCCCTTGCTCTACAGCGTGCTCAAGCTGATGCCGGGCGGGGAAACGGCGGCCGCCGCCGCCCCCGCGACCCCCAAGGTGGCAACCCAGGTGTTCGAAGGCGTCCCGGCCTCGCCGGAACTGGTGATCGCCCTCACCGCGGCCCTGGGCCGCTCGGGGTTCTACGTGAAGAGCGTGACCGAGGAGAATCCCAAGCAGCAGCACCGGGGTGGCGGCCAGTTGCGGCACCGGACCTGGGATCTGCTGGGCCGGCGTTACCACGGGGTCCACCCGACGGACTTCCACCTGGTGCTCCAAGGCGAGGAATCACCGGCGCCGCGGCGCGCCCGCCTCACCGTCAGCCTCAATGCCCAGGGTTCGCACGCCGACCAGGACGCCGGGCACCGCATCGGGGATGACTGGCAGGAGGTGTTCGAGGTGCTGCGGGCCACGGTGGCGGACCTGCCCGTGGTGGAGGAAACGGCGCCGGCCGCGAAGGCGGCGCCGGTGGAAACGGCCCGTCCTCCGGTGGTGCCAGCCGGCGGCCTCGCCGCGCCCACGCCGCCGCCTTCGGCCGCCCGCGACCGCCTGGTCAGGGCCTACGTCGAGGGCGTCGTGCCCGAGAAACTCTTCCGTGAACTGCTCGCCGGACTGGAGGGAGCTTCCGGGTCCGCCACCAACATCAACCCCTGAACCTGCCTGCCATGCCTCTCAGTTGCTTCACCTGCCAAGCCCCGGAAACCGCGGACCATCCGCTCGCGGTCTGCCATCACTGTGGCCGGCCCGTCTGCCGGGATCATCGCGCCTGGCTGCTTGACCCCGTCTTCCACGGCCTCGGCCGCGAATGGGACCGGGCCGTCCACTGCCCGGGCTGCCACTCCGCCCGGCATCCCCAGCTCACTCCCCAGGGCGAACCGGCGGCCCCGCGGACGCCGCCCCCCGTCGCCACCCCGCCCCCACTGCCATGAGCGGATCCCTGCTGCGCCTCCGCCTGCAAGTGACGCCCGTCGCGGGGCGTTCCGTGGACGCGGAGCTGGAAATCTCCGCCGCGGCCGGCCCCTGCCAGAATCTGTGCTTCGAGGTCTGGTTTCCCCGGGGCCTGCGGGGCGTCGGCCTGGCTCCGCAGCAGCAAGTGCCCAGGGTGTCGCCCGCTCAGCCACACCGGATCCGGTTCCGGCTGGCGGCGGAAACCGCGGGTGAACAGGTCATCGAAGTGCGCAACCTTTCCTTCCGTTCCCCCCAGGGAGTCGCCCTCAGCGAGCCGCTGGTGCGGTTGCCCGTGACGATCCGGGAGACGGCGGCCGACAGCGAAGTCCGGCTCGCCTGCGAGTGGCCGGCCGGCAACTGGGTGGCCGGCCGGGAGGGACAGATGCTCATCGCCCTGCGCAACGTGGGAGCAGTTCCGCTCAAACGGGTGACTCTCAGCTTCCAGGGTGAGTTTGCCGAACAGCTCCACCGACATCAGGAGCTGCTGGGCGAGGTGCCCGCGGGAGCGGTCGCCCAAGTGCCGGTCAGCGCCCACCCCCGGTCGGCCGGTCCGGCCCGGTTGCTGTTGTTGGCCCAGTGGCTCGACGGCGAGGGGTGCCTGGGCGAGGAGCGGTTCCAAACCCGCATCGACGTGGCGCCCGCAATCGCGCCCGGCAGCGTCCCACCGCCGCCGGCACGGCTGCTTTTTGTTGCGGCGGAGCCCCGAACCTGGGAACCGGGACGAGCCCGCAATACCGTCGGGGGAGGGGACTTTGCCGAAACCGGCCAGCCGGGATCGGCGCCCGGACGCCTGCGGCTGGACTATGAGTTTCGCCAGGTGCGGTCCGCCGTGCTGACGTTCGGCGACCGGTTGGCCTTGGAACACCTGCCCGCAGCCCAACTCGCCTGCCTGGCCACCGAACTGTTGCGGCTCCGGCCTTCCTACCTCCATGTGTCCTGCCACGGGACCCCGACCGGGGACCTCTGTTTCGAGGACGACTCCTCCTCCCCGCAACGGGTCGCGGCCTGGCAATTGGCGTCGGTCCTCCAAAGCACGGCCCCCAGCCACCGCTGCCTGTTCCTGAACGGCTGCCACACGGCCAGCCTCGGGGCCGCCCTCGGAAGGTCGGCCCGGTGGCTGATTGGCACCACGCACGCGCTGGAAGACACCCTGGCCATCGCCTTCGCGCGGGCCTTTTACGAGGGCGTCGCGGGCGGCCTGGACGTGCCGCCCGCGTTTGCCCGCGCCCAAGGCATCACCGGGGACGGCCGCCTGTATCGGCTCCTGCCCGGCCAACCGGCAACGTGAGGTTCCGCGCGGCCCTCACTTCCGGACCGGTTCCGAGACCGGCAGGGCCGAGCAGAGCGAATCCTCCCGCAGATCCTTCAGCACCGCCTCCAACTGGCGGGTGCGAGCCACGGTCAGTTCCCGCATTTCGGCGGCGATGCACACGGGGCGGATGGAGCCGGGAGCCGGGTCCGCCTGGGGAAAGAGCGCGTCGCGGTGCGCGTCGCGGAAGGCCACCCACGCGCGCTGGGCCCGCCGGAACCGCTCCGCGTCGGCCTGCGCGAACTCGGCCTCGGCCTGCTCATTCATCTCCGCCTGGGTGATGATCGGTTCCGCCGCGGCGGGCTTGGGGCCCGGTTTCGGCGCCGGTTTGGGCCCGGGGGCGGCCAGCAGGGTGACACCCGCCAGCAGCGCAAGGGAGCCGGCATGACGGAGGATTGGATTTCGGAAGTTCATGGCAGCAAACAGGGCAAGACGAGCAGGGTTGCGGGTTCCTGGCAAAACAAAGACCCGGCGACCGGTTTGGGCCGGCCGCCGGGCTGCGTTGGTTCACCGGTTCAGTTGGTGATGTTGAACCAGGCGTAAGGCAGCGGCCGGGCGAGCCAGTTCTCCGCCGCGGGCGAGGGGTTCACCTCCGCCACGACCACCCAGCGGCCCACCCGATTGAAGGTGCTCGCGGACACCCTCAGGACGATCCGCCCGCTGGAATCGGTAAACCGGGTGCCCAGGTGGAACGTCGCGTAGGTCCCTTCGCCGAAGTGGAACTTCACCGGGATGGCCGCCAGCCCCGAGGTGCGCCCGTCCAGACGCTGGAGGTTGACGGTGATGGTCACCGTCCCGTTCCGCCGGGCTGAGGTCGCCGCGACGGTGAGGGTGGTGAGCACGTTGGACGGCCCGAGGGCCGCCTGCGCGGAGGGCGCCACCGCGAGGGTGGCGCCGAGGGCGGCCGTAGCCGCGGCAGCCCGGCGCAGGAAACTGCGGCGGCTGCCCTGATCAGTGGGTGTGTTCATGTGTTTTCTCCGTTTGCCAGACTCGCTGGCTGCCCGGCTTACGGAGTCGAGGCGGAATTCCATTCACGCCGCGGCCCGGCCAGAACCGCAGGGGACGACCGCGGGAGACCCTGGCTGGCCTGGCTGTTCCGAAGGGGCAACCTCGCCACCCCGGCGGCGACTGAGTTATCGCCACTGGATCGCCGAATCATTCTCCGGGAGCCGCGCGTAAACGGCGTTGACCGGCCCCGGGCCGGCAAGACTCCCGACCCACGTTGCGCCGGCCGGCCGGCCGCGCGGGAGTCACGGCCAATTGAAACGTAACAGCCTCCGGGCGTCGGCACCGACGCCCGGAGACCCTGATTGGCGCGTCGCTCCCGGCCAAGGCGGATGGAGCACCGGCCACTAACGCAGCGGGGTGTCGCGCACGGCGGAGAAAACATCCCGCTGGGTGGAGAGGCCGTCGTGCTTGACCAGGTTCACGAGGGTCTTGTCGCCCACGACGGGGAGACCCGGCACCAGCCCGAACCCCGATTTGCCCGTGATCTTCAGGTTGACCGAACCGTAGGTGAGTTCCGCCCGGGCATGGCGGGCATCACGGAGCACCGGCCGGTCGCCGCCCGGCCACACGACGCCGAGGACCTCGCCCGCGATCAGTTGCCCGGCCACGGGCACAAAGTTAACGCGGGCGACCAACTGGCGGAAGCCAAACAGGTCCACCAGCGGCATTTCGGCGAGCAGCTCGAGGCGTGCCCGGACCGCCACCTCGCCCGCGCCGACGGCGTTGCCCTGCGCGGTGCGGGCCACGACCTTGACCGGGTCGCTGTTCAACTTGAACGCCGTGCCGGCGTTGAGCCAGGGCACGGTCATGGAGCCGCCCCACCATTCGATTCCGCTACCTGGCGAAACATTCCAGCGGCGGACCAGCGGCTTCTTGTCCGTGAGGGTTTCATTCAACAAGGGACGACCGAGGGCCCGGACGTTGAGCACCGACGATTTCACGCCCGTGGGCGAGGCGGACGCGGTGGAGGCGAGGGTGGCCACGGCCAGCTCGCGGGTGCGGTTGAAGAACGTGCCGACCAGCCGGGCCTGACTGGACTGGGTGACCTGGCCGGCGGCCACGCCGCCCGCCAGCGCCCAGGTCCCGGAGATGCGGACAAAGCGTTCCGAGCCGAACGCCCATTCGCCCCGCCGGGTGTCCGCCGGCTGGTTGAGGGCCCGGGCGGCTTTGGCGAGGTAGGCCAGGCTGCGGGGATCTGTATTCAGCGATTTGCCCGCGAGCGCCTGTTCCACGAGCGCCCGGGCGGTCGAGTCGGCCGCCGGGGAGCGCGGATCGGACGCCAGCGCGTAGTAGCCGATGCCCGGCAGGCGGTCGCCGTAGAACAAGTGCAGGCCGTAAGGCATCGTCTGGCGGCTGCGCTCGGTGAGCTGCTGGGCGACCCGCAGGGGATTGACGGAATTTGCCACCTGGGCGGCCGAAACCGGCTGCACGGTCTTGTCCCCGAGGTAGGTGCGCCGGGGCCAGGACTCGTCGGGTTTGACGGTGGCCGGCGGTTGCCAGTTGGGGTTGGTTTCCTGGCTGCGGTCCGCCGCGTGGAGGACCGTGGGCAGAAGGAGCGCGGCAAGGAAGCGAAGCGTGGGTTTCATGGTAACGGTGCGGATTAGGTTGAGAAGGGTTGGGGATGGTTCAGACCGCGGCCACCGGGGCCAACGGAACGAGGGTGGGCTGGGTCAGTGCCCGGCGGGCGGCCCGGGCCTGCCAAAAGAACAGGACCAGGAGCGCGAGCGACAGCAGGCCCAACTCGGCCGAGCCGGACCAGGTGGCCGCGGCGTAGATCAGGCCGTAGCCGATGCCGGCCGCGTGACCACAGTCGCTGCGAAACTCCGCCAGGTGCGCCGTGGCTGCCTGGTAGTCGCGGGCCAGCCGCGCCAGCGCGACGGAGGACACGAACGGCCCGACGACAGGCAGGGCCATTGCGAACAGCAGCCAGCGGCTGACGCGCCGGTGGGCCGCGGGCAGGCCGCGGCGCAACCGGAGGAGCAGGGCGATGATGAGGGCGTGGCAGAGGAGATACGGGATGAGGGCGACGCCGAGGGCGAGGAATTCGAGTGAGTTCATGATGACTTGGACGCAGGCACCGGGTTGAAAGGAAAAGGTGCCGACGCAGGGACTACGCCGGCACCCGGGATTTGCATTCAGCTTACGGGTTGAGCTGGGCCCGCATCTGCTCGGCCACTTCGGCCGGCAGGTTGGCGGCGGCGAGCTGGCGCTCGGCCGCGGCGGCGGATTCGGTGGTGGCGTAGCCGCGCAGGACCTCCTGCACCGCGTTCAGCCGGAGGTTCTCGTCGCCGATGGCATTGGCCACCTGCCAGGCCGAGGCGGGGTTGCGGAAAGCGACCAGCGGGACGACCGAGGCGAACAACTGGTCCCGGTCGGTGCCGGCCGGCACGCCGGGCAGGCTGGCGGCCCCGGTGCCGGTGCGGCCGACCACGGCCGCGGCATAAGCGCCCGCCATGGCCTGCTGCCTCGCATCGGGGTCGGTCATCGCCGCGGCGGCGACTTCCAGCGCGCGCTCCGGCGACAGGTCGGTCAGGCGTTCCACCAGGCGGGTCGCGGCGGTGTCCCGCAACTCGTCCGGCAACTGGCTGACGTAATCCGTGGCCTTGCCGATCTGCTCGTAGGCGAGGGCCTCGACCACCGCGGGGAGGGCGGCGCGGGCGAATTCCGGGTCCTTCCCAAACTCCTGGAAAAGCCGCTGTGGGTCTTCCGAACCGAAGCGGGACGCGACCTGAGCGTAGGCTTCCTGGCGGAGCTCATCCCGGGCAATGCCGCGGGCAAATTCCAGCCCTTGGGCTGGGTCCATGGTGCCGGCGAGCATGCTGCGGAGGTCGTCCCGTTCCCCGACTGGCCGCTGGTTCAGGAGGGTGGTGGCGGCAGCCGGGTCCTGGGCCGCCAACCGGCCCAGGGCCTCGGCCCGCACGGCGTCGGCCCCGCGTTCCGGCGCGTTCTCAAACAGCCACTCGACCATGTCGCGGGAGTTCACGCCGGCCTCGAAGAAACCGTCGGCGAGGGCGCGGGTGAGGTCATGGCGCAGGGCCGCGTTGTCCACGCTGTGCCAGAGGGCGGTGGCGGCCTTCGCGTCCTTGCCTGCCGTCACCTTGAGGACCGATTGCTGGGCGACCGCCCGGGCGTTGCCGTGCAGTTCGCCGGCCTCGGCAAACACCTTCGCCGGTTCCCCTTGGCGGGCGAGGTCCGTGTAGATTTCCGCCGCCGGCACCGTGGCCACCGCCGCGGGCAGTTCGCGCAGCGAGGCGACCGCGGTGGCGGCATCCACCTTGGCCAGCGCGGGCAGGGTGGCGGCGACGCTGGTCTGGCGTTCGGACTCGGCGAGCCCCTCCAGCGTGCGGGCATACTCATACGCCGCGACCGGATTCTGCGCCGCGAAGTCGCGGAACATCCAATCCAGGTTGGAGGCGCGGAGTTCGCGGTGGCGCATTGGCAGCGCGTAGTCGCGAATGGCGCCGGGGGCATCCAGTTCGACCCAGCGTTGCAGGGCGGCACCGCTGAGGGCGTGGCCATAGGCCGTCAGGTTGGTGGCTAGGGCGGCGCAGTCGGCCGGGCTCTTCAGGCCGGCCACGAAGGCGTTGATCGCCTGCTGGCGAGCCATGCTCTCCGGCAGTTCGGCGAGCCGGCGCGCTTCGGTGACCTGGCCGCCGGGGGCCGCCGCCCCACCCGGGACGGACGGCGGCACCGGCACCCGGGTCGTGATGGTGCTGCCATCACCGCCGCCGGAACCGGTGCCGGCACCACCCTTGGACCGGGCGAGCCAGGTGAGGGCGGCCACACTGACCAAGGCCGCCGTGGTGAACAGAAGGACACGAGAATTCTTCATGGGATCAGACGTTGAGGATTAAGGGATCAGGATGGACCGATTATTTGAGCGGGGTTTCGCGCACCGTGGAGAAGAGCTCGCGCTCGGTCGTCTTGCCGTCGTGCTTGAAGACGGACCAGAGGGTTTTTTCCTTGTCGAGCCACGGGATCTTGATGCCCCAGAGATCGAAACCGAAAATGGCCTTGATCTTGAGGTTGACGTCGCCGTAGCGGACTTCCGAGCGGGCAAAGCGCGCATCGCGCAATACCGGCCGCCCCGCCCCGGTCCACGCAAGCCCGATGGATTCGCCGCCCACCAACGTCCCGTCCACGGGACGGAAGTGGATACGGGCGACGATTTGGGCAAAGCCCCACAGGTCAAAGAGAGGAAAACTAGCCAAGGTTTCAAGGCCGGCTTTCAAGGTGACATCCCCGGCGGCGGAGCCGTGGCCGATGGCCAAGCGGGGGGTTACAGTCACAGGGTCGCTGGTCATCTTGAAGCCCAGTCCGAGGCGAAGCCACGGCACGTTGATCGAACCACTCCACCATTCTGCGGACTTGGCCAGGGTGAACTTGCGGTTCTGCACGTAAGGCTTCGTATCGGTGACCGTCTCATTCAACACCGGGCGTCCGAGCGCACTGACGGTAAGCAGGGAGGACTTGACTGCCGTGGGTGAGGCCGGCGCGACGGACTTGATCGCGGCCGTGCCCAGTTCGCGGGTGCGGTTGAAGAACGTCCCCACCACCTTCGCCTCGGCGGTATAGTTTGCATTGCCGGCGCCGACGCTGGCTTGGAGGGATCCGTTACCGGAGATGCGGATGAAGCGCTCCGAGCCAAACGCCCATTCCCAGGTGCGGGTGACCGGGGCGAGATTGATGGCGCGGGACGAGTTCTTCAGGTAGGCGAGGCTCCTCGGGTCCGTGTTGAGCACCGTTCCTGCTAGGGCCTGTTCCACCAGGGTGCGGGCGCTGCGGTCGGCCGAGCTTTCCCGCGGGTCCACGGACAGGACACTGTAGCCGATTCCGGGCAGGTTGTCGCCCAGGTAGGGGTGCAGCCCCGAGGGGACGGTGCTGCGGCTCGATTCGGTGATCCGCCGCGCGGCATCCACCTTGTCCCTCGCACTCTTGACCTGGTCGGGCCGGACGGGGACTACCCGTTTGTCGCCATTGTAGATCCGCTTGCCGTATTCGGTCTCGGTGTTGCGGGTGGGGGGTGACTGCCAGTTCGGGTTTTTTTCCTGGCTGCGGTCGGCCGCCGTGGCCAGCGGCAGGCCGGCCGTGAGGGCCAGGCCCGCGGCGACCGCCAAGGCGGTGTGCCGGGCTGGCCGGGAGGAGGTTGGGGTAGTGTTGTTCATGTGTATCGTTGAGTTTGCTTGTGTTCGTTTTCCACTCGCGTGGTAACCCGGCTACGGTCGGCAGCCGGAAAAGTATTCAGGGGTCAGGAGTTCAGTTGCAGGAATCGAGGCGAACCCCCGTGTTGCCGATGACCAGGGCGACGGTGCCGGTCGCAGAGGTGCGAACCTCATGCACGCGCGGGGAGATCCCAGGGCCGCCGCCCGTGGCAAAGACCAGCCGCCTGCCGGGTGTGAGCATCTGGGCGCAGGCGCCGGGCAGACAGCCGAGGCAGGCATTGGGCCAGGTCACTGCCTGGTCGAACACCAGGCTCAGGTTGTCCGGGTCCACGCGTAGGTGGGCGGCCAGCGTTGCGCGGACGCACGCCTCGGGCGCGTTGCCGAAGCCCGGTCCCAGCGGTTCGTCCGACGGCTCGGCGAGCCGGTAGAATACGCCGGCCTCGTCCTCCTGGGCTGCATCCTCGTAGGTGAACGTGCCGGTCTGGGTCAGGACCTCGACCTCTTCCCAGGATTCGAGATCGGTGGACCGCTCCAACGCGAGATCTTGGGCTCCCTTGGTGATGGTGAGCTCCACCGTGCCGTCGGCCTTGACCCGGATTGCCTTGATGGACGGTTCGACCACCGGTGCGGCCACCACTTTCAATGTGGCTGTCCGGCTGCGGAAGGTAGGGCTGTCGAGATGCTTCAGTTCGAAGTGGTAGCCACCCGCAGCCGCCATCGTGACCTTCCCAAGGTCGAGGTCCAACTTGGTCTTCCCGGCGAGGGCCGCCCCGTCCTTGAACCACTGGATCGTTGGCGTGCCGCCGGCCACTTCCGCGGTCAGGGTCACCGATTCGCCCTCGTCCGCCTGTTGGTCGGCCGGCTCGGCGACGACGGCGAGCACCTCGATGCTGTCGCCCACCTCACCGAACTTGTCGCTCGCGGCCACCTCATAGGTTCCCGCCTGCTCTTCCTTGGCGATGGTCACTCGCCACGGGGAGCCCTCCTTGGAGGTGCCGTCCGGGGTCTGCCATTCCACCGAGGCTTTCCGGCTGGTCTCGAACAGCAGGTCCACTGCCTCACCCAGACGGACGATCTGCGCCGGCGATTTCCGGGTGACCGTCAGCGCGGCCACAACTTTCAGCGTGGTGGTCCGGCTGCGGAACGTCGGGCTGTCCAGGTGCTTCAGCTCGAAGTGGTAGCTGCCGGCATTGGCTGCAACGACCTTTCCGAGGTCGAGGTCCAGCTCGGTCTTCCCGGCGAGGGCCGCCCCGTCCTTGAACCACTGGACTGTCGGTGTGCCGCCAGCCACCTCGGCGGTCAGGGTCACGGACTCGCCCTCCTCCGCCTCCTGGTCGGCCGGCTCGGCGACCACGGCGAGCACCTCGACGGCCTGCTCCACCTTGCCGAACCCATCGCTCGCGACCACCTCATAGGTGCCGGCCTGCTCCTCGCCGGCGATCGTCACCCGCAACGGCGAGCCCTCCTCCGAGCCGCCGTCCGGCGCCTGCCATTCGGTCTCGGCCGTGCGGCTGGTTTCCAACACCAGTTCGACGGCCTCGCCCAGGCGCACGATCTGCGCCGGCGATTTCCGGGTGACCGTCAGCGGGGCGGGCGGCGCCAGCACCAGCGGCGCGGACTCGACCGACCCGCACTCATGCACTGCGACCGCCCGGATCGTGAAGGGCGCGTCCGGCACCTCGGTGAGGATCAGCTCAGGGCCGGAATCCTCCAGGGGTTCACCGTCCAGCAACCATTCGTATTCTTCCGCGTCGCCGGTGGCCGTAATCCGGAGTTCGCCCGCTGCGTAATCATAGGCCGAGGCGGCCACCGACACGGGCGGCAGGGCCACGCGGGTCACCACCGCCGGCTCCGAGAGCACCGCCCCGGCCGCGTTGAAGGCCACGCAGACATACACACCCTGCTCGCCGGGCGGCACCGTGAACTCCGGCGCGGTCGCCCCGGGAATGTCCACGCCGTCGCGCCGCCAGTGGTAGTTGAAGCTGGGCACCGCCGAGGCCTCGGCCCGAAGGGCTACGGCCTCGCTGGCGCAAAACTCGCCGCCTTCCGGATGCTCGCTGAAGACCGGCAACGACGACACCCGGGCGATCCAGTGGGCGGACTCCGGATCGTTCTCAAACTTGGTCCGGGCCTGCACCCACCATTCATGCTCACCCGGGGCCAGCGTGCTCAGGTAGGCCGTGGCGTTGACGCTCAGGTCAAAACGCCGCGGTTCCGCGGCCCCCGGCGATTTCACGAACAGATAGTAGCCATACACCGACGTTTCCTGTGGTAGCGGATGGAAGGAGAAGATCACCGGCGAACCCACGT
>JBIIUN010000426.1:0-4316 GCA_044339945.1 Kapaibacterium sp. (SeqCode) | reverse complement strand
GCATGCAGCCGATTTGCCGCTGGCACCAGACCGCGGCGGCGGGCGACGTGGAGGTCACCATCTAGGACGAAGACGGCGACCAAAGTTTTAGAAAAACCCCACGATTGCCCGGCAATCGTGGGGTTTTTCTTTTCCGAGGATTATCCGCCGCAGCCCAGCCAACACCCAATTTCAAGACAACAGACCGATGACAAACGAAATCAACACTCTGCTCCGACTCGGCCGGCTTCCCCAGGAAGGCGCCCCGGACTACCCATGGACGATCGAAACGGAACTGGAGCGACTCAAGAGTCGGCTTCTGCGTCAGATGCTCGGCGCCGTCGCGACGCCGGGTCTCATCCCGTCGCTCCGACGGGCGGCCAATGAGGCCGCAGCGCTGGCATGGCTGGAGCCTTATCCGCTGCTGGCATTCCCGACGCTGTTTCAGGAGTTCGCCCTCACCGCCCAGCGCCGTTTTCACAAGCAGTTGATCGTGAAATCGCGCTCGGCGGAGCTGTTGGCATTCGCCGCCTGAACGCCGGGCGACGAGCCGGCAGGCACACCCGCGGATGGGCGAGAAATCGCCGAGTTTTCGGGGGTTTTGCTCACAACTGAGAACACGCGGCTGAACAATTTTGATCTGCCATCATTTGACGGCGGCGTGACAATTTTCCCATTGAAGGCTGGTCCGACGCGGCTAGAAGTTCCGACGTTGGTTCACGAGCCGGACACCGCGGTTGCAACGACTGAAGGACCGGCTCCTGCTGGCATCGACGCCAGCAAAGGAGGTTTAGTTTGGTTGTTTGGGTTAGGCGGGCACCGCAAGGTGCCCGCTTTTTGTTTGGTTCCTGACTGCGGCCGCCTCCTCGGGGTTCAAAATCAGTCCATCGCGCCCACCGATCCAGCGCCATGAACGCACCTCGACCTCGGCCGATATCCCAACGCCGGGCCCCGGCATCGAAATCTTGTTGTGCCAAACTTCGGAGTTGCTCCTCGGCCATCGCTTTGCCAGCTTCCGCGTCCCTTTCCCGAATGGGTTTAGGGAAGCGGCCTTAATTTCGCGCCGGATGCGTGGGCATTCGGTGGCCACAACCACATCGGAAACAATCCGGTTCTTCCGCCGGATGGCGTCGGGCACAGTCCCGGGTAACGTCGAAACCATCGGAAGTTTGCAGACAGCATGAGCAGCATCGGAATCAAGGAACTCCTCGAAGCAGGCGTCCACTTCGGCCACCAAACCCGTCGGTGGAATCCGAAGATGAAGCAATACATCTTCGAGGCCCGCAACGGCATCCATGTCATTGACCTGAGCAAGACCCTTCCCCAGTTGGAGGCGGCCTGCCAGTTCCTCGGGCAGACGGCGGCCAAGGGCGGCAACATCCTTTTCGTCGGCACCAAGAAGCAGGCCCAGGAAGCCGTCAAGGAAGCCGCCCTTTCTTGCGGCCAGCCGTTCGTCAACTCCCGTTGGCTCGGTGGCACGCTGACCAATCTCAAGACGATGCAGCGGTCGTTGAAGCGGATGAAAGACATTGAGCGGATGGAGCAGGACGGCTCGATCAATCAATACGTCAAGCAAGAGCAGTCGATGATTCGCCGCGAACACGGCCGGATGCTCAAGAATTTGGACGGCCTGCGGACCATCAACACGCAGCCCGACGTGATGTTCATCATCGACATCAAACGGGAGCACAACGCGATCGCGGAAGCCCGCCGCCTCAATATCCCGGTCGTCGCCATCGTCGACACGAACTGCGATCCCGATCTGGTGAATTATCCGATCGTCGGCAACGACGACGCGATCCGCTCGGTCAAGCTCCTGCTCCAAGTCGTCACCACGGCGATCTCCCAAGGCAAGGCCGAGGCCGACGCCAAGAAGGCCCGCCGCGTGAACGCACAGACCGAAGCCCCGGCCGCCGCCGAGGCCGCACCGGTCGCGGAAGCCGCTCCGGCGCCCGCTCCGGCCGCCTGAACCGTCTCGGTGCGACCTTGGTCGCACCGGTCCTAACTGCCTACCGATTCTCAATTCCATGGCTGAAATCACTCCCGCACTCGTGGGCCAGCTCCGCGCAATGACCGGCGCCGGGCTGATGGCCTGCAAAAAGGCCCTTGATGAAACCAAGGGCGATCTCAATGCCGCGATCGACCTCCTGCGCAAGCAGGGCGCCGCGGCCGCCGTCAAGAAGGCGGACCGCGCGGCCAACGAAGGCCTGATCGGCCAGTCCGTCGTCAGCGGCGGCAAGGTGGGTTCACTGATCGAAGTGAACTGCGAAACCGACTTCGTCGCCCGCAATGACGGCTTCAAGGCGTTCGTCAGCGAACTCGCCGCGAAAGTCGCCAGTTCGCCCGGCGCGGATCTCGAGGCGGACCGCGTCGCGGCCGTCGCCAAGATCGGCGAAAACATCCAGGTCCGCCGGGCCCAGCGGCTCGAAGTCGCCGGCGTCGGCGCCGTCGCCGCCTACATCCACACGGGCGGCAAAGTTGGCGTGCTCGTCGAGGTCGGGGCCACGAATGAGGCCACCGTCGCCCACGAGGACTTCCGCCAGTTGCTCCGCGACGTGACCCTGCAGATCGCGGCGGCGAGCCCGGTTTCGGTCAGCCGGTCGGAAGTTCCTCAGGCCATCATCGACAAGGAACGCGAAATAGCCGCCCAGTCGGACGCCCTCAAGGGCAAGCCGGCCGCCGCGATGGAAGGCATCCTCAAGGGCAAGCTGAACAAGTATTTCGAGACGAACTGCCTGCTCGAACAGGGCTTCGTCAAGAATCCGGACCTGAAGGTCGAGGCGCACGTGGCCTCGGTCGGCAAGTCGCTGGGCGACACCATCACGGTGCGCCGCTTCCTTCGCTTCCAAGTCGGCGAAGCGATCTGATCGGATTCACACTTCCACGCTTCACCAAGGCGGCCTTCGGGCCGCCTTTTTCGTTTTCAACCGGCCCTCGGATGGAACCGCCGATGCACCTCCTGCAACCGCTGGCCGGCAACGTGGGTGTAGATCTCCGTGGTGTTGATGCTCGCGTGGCCGAGCAATTCCTGGATCACCCGCAGGTCGGCCCCGTGCTCCATCAGGTGAGTGGCAAAGCTGTGCCGCAGCATGTGAGGAGTGACGTGCTTTTCCACGCCCGCCTGGGCCACCCAGTCAGTGATGCGTTTCCACATGGTGACATGGGCAAAGGCGGTCCCACGACGGGTCAGGAAAACGTTGGAGGGCGAACGCGCCTTCACCAGGTCGGGTCGGCCGCTCGCGAGGTAGCGGGTCAGCGCGGCCTGTGCCTTCGATCCCATAGGAACCACGCGCTGTTTGTTGCCTTTGCCGATGACGCTGACGAAGCCCGCTTCGAGGTGTAGCTGTTCCAGCCGAAGCCCGCGCAATTCGGCCAACCGGAGGCCGCTGGCGTAGGCCAGTTCCAAGATGGCGTGGGTGCAAAGGTCGGTTGGCGTCGCCGTAGTCGGCGGGCGGAGCAGGCGGGCAATTTCATCCTCGCTCAGGGCCTTGGGCAGGGTCTTCCAACGGCGCGGCAACGTCAGGTTTTCGGTCGGGTTCTGCGTCACCAAACCTTCCTGCTCGGCGAAGCGGAACAGCGAACGCAAGGCGGCGACATGCAAATAGAGGGTCGAAGCGCTGAGCTTGGCGCCCGTGTCTTTGTCCGCGTCCTCATCCTTGCGGCGACGATTCCGCTGGTGCTCCAGATACGCCATCAGGTCCGCGAATTGGACGTCCCGCCACTGAGCCAATTCCCGCGCCTCAGCCCAGTCCACGAACTGTTGCAGCGCATGCTGGTAGGTTCTCTGCGTATGCTCCGCCTGACCGCGTTCGTGGCGCAGATGAATCAGGAATTCCTCAAGGAGCGGAGCGAGCACGGCGCGTCAGCGAGGTTCGTCGTCGAGCAATTGGGCCAGCAGGTCCCCATGCCGCGTCTTCAACTCGGTCCGATCACCCAAGGCTGTGAGCGTTCGGTCACGAACCACGGCGAATTGCTGCGCCAACGGCAACCACGGGCGCAGGTCATCGGTGGCGAGCACCAGCGTCACCGGCCGGTTGTCCATCGCCGGATGACCCGAGTTCAGCTCGGACAGGAATCCACGCCACCACCGGACCTGCCCCGGATCCAGGCCGGCAACCGGATTGTCGATCAGCAGCACCTCCGGTTGCAGCACCAGTGCCCGGGCCAGCGTCACCCGCCGTCGTTGGGCGCGACTCAAGTGACGGACCATTTGCCCAGAGATCGACTCCAGTCCGCACGCTTCGAGGAAGGGGCGGACCCGGACTTCCGCCGCCTCCATTTCGAGGTTGTGATGATACCGGACCGGCAGGGAGACGTTTTCCAGGACGGTCGCGTGT
>JBIIUN010000052.1:0-15319 GCA_044339945.1 Kapaibacterium sp. (SeqCode) | reverse complement strand
GTCCCCAACTCCAGCCCCGGACGTCGTTGGTGCGTTCCGTGGGGTGAAAAACGGGTTCGCCGCGGGGAAGTCCCCGGCCGAAGAGCGTGGCCACTTTGCCGGCCTCATCGCCCCGCCGATACAGCGGCGCCCAATCCGGGAAGCGGCCGCCGATGGTCAGCAGGCTGAGGTCCGTGCCCGGCAGGTTGGTCACGACGACGACCCGGTAAGCCAATCCGTTGTGCCGGGCGATGGCATTCGTGCCGATGTTCAGGTGGGCGGCCGTCAGCAGGTGGCGGGGGCCGACGACGGTCCCGGTGAAATCGAAGAACACCTCGTGCTGCCAGCCGGAATTCGCCAGCGCTCCGGTCGGGGCGGAGGTGTTGTGGTCAGGGTCCCCATGGCCAAAGAAAATCATGGCGATCGCCGGGGCCAGGACGGTCGCGCCCAGGAAACCGCCGGACCGAATCGCAAATTGAACCACGCGCCGCACGCGGCCAACGCTGCCGAAACCCTGCCGGGTCGCAAGGGGCGGCCCATGTTTTCGTCAAGGGTGGGCCGATCGTGGATTTACAACCTGCCGGGCGCTCCGCATCTTCCCCCGCGAAATGACGGCTGAAATTCGCCACGATTGGTCCCTGGAGCAGCTCCGGGATTTGCACGCCCGCCCCCTGCTGGAGCTCGTCTTTGAAGCGGCCAGCGTGCACCGCCAGTTCCATGACCCGCGCGAAATGCAGGTCAGCAAGCTCATCAGCATCAAGACCGGCGCGTGCCCGGAGGATTGCGCCTACTGCGCCCAGTCCTCGCGCTACAGCACCGGCGTCAGCCCCGAGCGGCTGATGGAAAAGGCCAAGGTCGTCGAGATCGCCGCCCGCGCGAAGGCCGCCGGCGTGTCCCGGGTCTGCCTCGGTGCGGCCTGGCGCAGCGTGAAGGACAACGACCAGTTCGACCGCGTGTTGGACATGGTGCGGGACGTCACCGGCATGGGCATGGAAGTCTGCTGCACGTTGGGCATGCTCAACGAATCCCAGGCCAAGAAGCTCGAGGATGCCGGCCTCTACGCCTACAACCACAACGTGGATTCCTCCGAGGAATTCTACGAGACGATCATCACCACGCGCACCTACGCGGACCGGTTGGACACGCTGGCGAACGTGCGCAAAACCAGCATGACGATGTGCTCCGGCGGCATCATCGGCCTGGGTGAGACCGTGGATGACCGGCTCAAGATGCTGCGGACCCTGTCCCAGATTCAGCCCCATCCGGAGTCCGTGCCGATCAACATCCTGTCCAAGGTCGATGGCACGCCGCTCGCCGAGAACGCCGAGGTGCCGGTGTGGGAAGTCATCCGGATGATCGCCGTGACCCGACTTGTCATGCCGCGCTCCGATGTCCGCCTCACCGCCGGCCGCGTGACGCTCGATCCGACTGCGCAGGCCCTTTGCTTCCTCGCCGGCGCCAACTCGATCTTCTCCAGCGAAACCGAGTTCATGCTGACCAAGGCCGTGCCTTCGCCCAGTTACGACGCCGACAAGGCGCTGCTGGACGCGCTCGGGTTGGTGATGCGGGCGCCGTTCGTGAACCCGAATTCACCGCGGGCCGCCGAACTGGCGGAACAGGTCGGACTCGGTTCGGTGCCGGCCCTGTCGGTGTGCGAGATGAAGGGGGCGGCCTGCGCGATGGCCTGAGGTGTCCCGGCCGGATGGTTGAAACCCGGCTGCAACTTTCCGATTTCGTTTGGGTGCTGTCCGGAGATGAATCCTCCCGACATGGACGAAACCAATTCCGCCGGCGGCGCCAACGCGCCGGGCCAGTCTCAAACCTCGCTCCCGCCGACTGCCACAGGCACGTCAGTTTCCCGAACTTGGGAGGTCCTTTGCCACATCTCCGCGTTTGCGGGATTCATCGGCATCCCGTTCGGCAACATCGTGGGCCCTCTCATCGTCTGGTTGCTGAAGCGGGCGGAGTCGCCGTCGGTGGATGCGCACGGCAGGGCGGTGTTGAATTTCCAGATCTCCTGGAGCCTTTGGTTCATTGCCGCCGGGCTCGGCGGCGCGGTGTTGGGATTTCTAACGTGCGGTCTGGGCTGGTGGCTGCTGGCGCCAGTGCTGTTCATTGCCGGGATCGCGATGTTTGCGCTCTCGGTAATCGGGGCCATCAAGGCCAGTTCCGGCGAACTCTACCCGTTCCCCGCGACGCACGATTTCATCAAGTAGTTGGCTTCAGCCGGACCCTCAGTAAGCGCCGTTCCCGGCGCTCAGGCCCTTGACGATTGCCACGCCGGCGCTGGTGCCAAGGCGGTTGGCGCCGGCGGCGATCATGGCGAGGGCGGTGACGGTGTCGCGGATGCCGCCGGCGGCCTTCACGCCGAACTTTGGCCCGACGAGTTCACGCATCAGCTTCACGTCGTGGAGGGTTGCGCCGCCGGTGCTGAAACCGGTGCTCGTCTTCACGAACTGGGCGTCGGACTCGATGACCAACGCGATGGCCCGGCGTTTTTCGTCCTCTGTGAGCAGGCAGCATTCGAGGATCACCTTCACGGGAGCACCGCCGGCGGCCTCGACCACGTCGCGCAATTCGCGGAACACGTATTTGTCGTCGCCCTCCTTGAGCCGGCCAATGTTGAGGACGAGGTCGATTTCCTGCGCGCCGAGATCAATGACGTTCTCCGTCTCGTAGCGTTTCGCGTCGGCATCCATCGCGCCCAGCGGGAAGCCGACCACGGCGGCGATCTTCACCTCCGAACCTTCCAGCAGGTGCGCGGCCTGGACCACGCGCGAGCCGTTCACGCACACGCTGGAAAAGCGGTGCTCGCGGGCTTCGGCGCACAATTTGGCGATGTCCTGCGCGCTGGCTTCGGCCTTGAGCGTGGTGTGGTCGATGTAGCGGGCGAGATCCGCGGCGGTCAGTTGCATGGCCGGAGGATGCCCAAGGGGAAGCGCCAATTTCCAATGTTCAATTTCCCGCGGCCGCGGTCGCACCTCAGCCCAGAATCATGGCCCCGACGATCAGCACTAGCCCCAGGAACCCGAGGCCGGTGCCCAGCGTCCCCAACCAGAGCGCGGCGGACCGATAGCCGGCGGCGGGGTTCCAGACGTCGGTTTCCCGGCGCCAGGCCCGGAAGCCGAGGCTCAGGGCCACGATGGCGAACGGCAGCCCCACCAATGGCACGAGGCCGAACCAGGCGAACAGGAACGCCCGAAGCGAATCGTCGATCACGGCGATACGCTGGGTGGCGGGTTTGGACGGCGGGATGTTCATGGCTTCGGTGCCGGAGCCGGGATGGAATTGGTGCCGAGCCACGGTTGCTGCAATTGGCGCTGGTCCACGAGGCGGACTTCGCGGTGGGCCCGGCGGACCGAGTCCGCGTTGATCGCGAGCAGCAGGGCCATGATTGCCAGCAGGGTGAGCACCACCACGGCGGCAAAGCCGGAGGTGCGGCGACGGTTGGGCCGGCAGGGAAGCAGTTTCATGGCTGGGCGACGGTTGGCACCGCGAGGAAGCTGATTTGGCGCTGGAACCGCGAGGTGCGGGTGATGGGCTCCAATTCCACGTCCCAGCACCACGCCCGGATGTCGCCGCGTGACTCCGGACGAATCACGGAGGCGCGCACATGGCGGACGAGCGGCGTCCAATCGTTGGTGACCCCGACCCGGCGCAGCATCGCGCCCTCGGCGAACGCCCATTGGATCTCGGCGCCTTGCGGTGGTTGCAGGCGCACGACCTGCGTGGCGCCGGCGACTTCGCTGGTGATTGCGCCGGCGCTGCCGCGGACATCCTCCCGCCACCGCTCGCCGGCCGCGAGCAGGGCCCGCAAGTCATCGGTTTCGCGGCGCAGGTGGCCGCTCGCGGTCCACAACCGACTGAGCGCGGCTCCCCCCACCCCCAGGATCGCCGCCAGGACCGAGATGTAGGTGAGCATTTCCAGCAGGGTGAAGCCGTCGGAACGGCGACGAAGGCGGATTTTCATCGGGCACCTCCCGCGACCAGCAGGTGGAATTCGCGTCGCACCGGACCGCCGTGGACTACCTTCTCCGGCTGCCATTCCAGCGAACCGTGCATCCCGTTCCGACGAAGCAGGAACCGGCCTGGCGGCAGGTTGGTGGCGGCGATCGGATAAACCGATTCGCCCTCGGGGAAGTGCCGGATGGCCCCGGTGGCAAGTATCTCCGCCTCGCCGTCCACCCGCTCCAACGCCGCGGCGCGATGGTAGGCATGGCGGATCAGCCGCTGCTCGTGAACGAACGAGTAGCCGAACGGGATGACCGCCACGGACAGCACGCCGATGGCGACCACCAGTTCCATCGACAAGGAACCGGCGCGCCGCCGGCGAATTGAGGAACCGACCGATTTCATAGGGAAGCCTCCACGATGGTGACCAGCCAACCGAGCACCCCGACGCAGTGCAGGCCGACGGATACGCCGAACGAAAGGATCACCGCGCACATGACGGCCTGGACGGCGTTGGATTCGCGCTGGGCGGCGCGGGATTCCAGGGCCCCGAGCCAGCCGCGCAGCGTTTCGGTGAAGCGCGGCCCCGTCCGGCCCAGCGAACCGTGCCGGGCGTTTTCAAGGCGCCAGCGGAACTCGCCGGCCGGATCCAATTGCGCGATCGCCTGGGGCAACGCCTCGCCCAAGCCGAGGCGATGGGCGACGTCTTCCGCGCGCTGTTCCAGGACGAGGTTGGCGGTCGCCCGGGCAGATTCCCGGACGGCCACGACCTCGGGCACCCCGGCATCGAGCAGGAAGCCCAGCATGGCCGCGAAGTCGCGGTGAAGGCGGTCGCGCTGCCACGGCACCAGCAGGCGCAAACGGTCGGTCCACCCGCTGAGCCCCCACGCCCGTGGCCCGCCGATGTGGGTGAACAACCCGAGGTAGAGCAGCGCCGTCACCGCGAGGCTGAGGCCCATGCTCCAGCCTGAGGCCGACAGGGCGCGTTCGAGCCAAGCTTCTGCTTGGGTCCCAGTTGCGAGGTCCGCCCAGATTTGTTGCAACTTCGGTTCGATCACCACGCGGAACAGGACCACCGAGGGCAGGCCGGCCAAGGCGACCACGGTGAATACGAGGCTGAGATAGATCAGGGACGACTGGCCTGGACCCAGCGGGGCGAGCAGGGCTTGCCGGCACAGGTTGAATACCCGGTCCGGCTGGCCGTGACGCAGCCCAATTTGCAGCATGCCGCGCACTCCGGGCGGGAGGAGGTGCGGCACATGGTCGAGGGCGTCCTCCAACGACAGACCATTTTCCAAGTGGGCGGCGAGCAGGTGCAGCCGGGCCGGGAGCCGGCGGTCGGGAATGGTGGTCAGGCTCGCCAGGGTTTCCGCCGGGGTGCGGCCGTCGCGGCGGCCGAGTTCCAGCAGGTCGAGCAACAGCGCGGCGCGTTCCCGCCGGCGCCACGGCAGCGTCAGCAGGAAATAGAAGCCGTAGAGCAGCGGGGCGACGACGGCGAGCCCGAGTGCGGCGCGGAAGAGTCCGAACAGCAGGGCGGCAATAGGGTCCGGGGCATTCATGGTCTCGGGTGTTGGAAGAATCACTCCCCACCGAGTTGGTCGATCATGGGCACTATCATCCGGAATAGGACGAACACCTGGCTGGTTACGATCATCCCCAACAGGACCAGCAGCATGGGCAACGCCCCGTGCAGGAGTAGGTCGAGGTGGTGATTGGAACGTTGGCGATAGAACTGGGCCGCCCGTTGAAGGCCGGCGGCGAGGTCATTGCCGGCTGTCCGGATAAACCAACCCAGCAGCGCCGGCACGGCCCGCCATTCGCCTTGCCGCCCGGTGAGGTCGGTTTCCCCTTGCCGCAGTTGCTGCTGCCAGAGCCGGAGATCGCCTTCGGCGGGCGAGCCTTGTTCGAGCTCCTGCACCAATGCCAACGCCTCTGGCAGGGGACAGCCATGCCGCAGCATGAGCGCCAAGCTGCCGGCAAGATTGGCAGTCCGAGCCTCACGGAAACCGGGCAGGCGCCAAACCAGCCAGTTCCGCAGCGACGGAATCAGCAACATCACGGCAAAACCGGTTCCGATCAGCGCAAATAGCAGCGGCAAGAAGATCAGCCCCAGCGCCCCGTTCCCCGTGGCATGGGAACCCATCAGGTCGGAAAAGGCGTTCAGGGTGGACCGGTGAAGCTGCCACAGCAGCAGGCTGAGTCCGAAGCCGACCAGGATGACCAGGGCCGGGTAGAACAGCAGCGCCTTGGTGCGCCGCCAGACCGCGTTGAGCTCCGAGTAATGGTCCGCCGCCATCGTGAGCGCGCCCGGCAAATCCCCGCTGCGCGCGCCGGCTTGCACGAGGCGGACGTAGAGCGGCGGCAACGCGCCGGCGGCCACGGCCTGTTCCAGCGGTTGGCCCGCCGCCAGTGCGGCCTCGAGCCGCAGGTATTCCTCCCGCAGCCGGCCATGGCGCTGGGATTCGGTGAGCTGCTTCAGGGCGCCGCTCAGCGGCAGGCCTTCGCGCAGCATGGCCGCGAGCTGTTGGTTGAACCAGGTGAGTTCCTCGAAGTTCATGCGGAAATGACGGGGCAGGGGCTTCTGAAGGGAAGCGGGTGGTGACGGCTGGCCGCGGGGGCGAAGGGGTGGACGTTCATGTTCCGAGGACGCGTTGGCATTCGGCGACATTGGTCAGGCCGCGGGCGCACAATGTCTCGGCGGCTTGGGCCAGCGAGCGGCCCGGCTGGATGCCGTCGAGGTTGCGGTCGCGCAGTTGCAGGCGCTGCGCCGGCGTGGGCGCGAGCGATTCGAGCACGGGCAACCGCCCGCGGTAGCCGGTGTGCAGGCACTCCGCGCAACCCCGGCCGGCGCAGGCGGGACAGCACCGCCGGAGCAGACGTTGATTGATGACCAGGCCCACCGAGGCGGCGACTGCAAAGCGGTCCGGGCACATCGTCAGCAGCCGTTCCAGCACCCCGCGGCACGAACCGGCGTGCAGGGTGGAGAGCACCAGATGGCCCGTCAGGGCGGCCCGAACGGCGAGTTGGGCGGTTTCGTCGTCGCGAATTTCGCCGAGCGCCAGCACCTGCGGATCTTGCCGTAACAGATGGCGGGTCGCCTCGGCAAAATTCAGGCCGCGGGCCTCGTTGATCTCGGTCTGCATGATGCCCGGCAGGATCTGCTCCACGGGATCCTCCACGGTGATGATGTGGCGGCCGCCGAGTTGTCGAATTTCATTCAGGCAGGCGTAAATCGTCGTCGTCTTTCCGCTGCCCGCCGGGCCGGTGAGCAGCAGCAGTCCGGCGGGTTGCCGGAGGAACCCAGTCAGCGTGCCGAGCAAATCGGTTTCCAGGCCGAGCGAACTAAGTTCGGGAAGATCGGCCTCGCGGAATAGGCGAAGGACAATCTTTTCCCCGGTCACGGTGGGATAGGTCGCCACCCGCACATCGGACTGGCTCCCGAGATCCTGCCGGTCAATGCGGCCATCTTGCGGCAGCTGGTCCTGGTAGGTCTTCAGCTTGGCGAGATATTTGATCCGGCCGAGCACCCGGCTGCCGAGTTCACCTTCCAGCGAAGTGATGGGCTGCATGACGCCATCGAGCCGGAAACTTACGCTGACACCGGCTGGTCCGGCATGGAGGTGCAGGTCGCTGGCCCGCGCCTGCTCAGCTTGGGTGACGAGCTTCTCCAACGCGGCGGGGGCGTCGGCCGCAGCGCCCTGGGCAGTTGGAATGGGAGCAATCATGGTGAGACACGCAGGCTGGGCAGCCAGGCGGCCACCCACAACCGGAAACAGGGGTTGGACCGGGGCGCTTGGAATTCGTCACGCCGCCATTTGTTTCCGTGGTTTGGCCTCGGTGACAGGGGATTTGCCCGTGGGCGCCGGGACTGGCAGTCTCCTTGGCGTTATGCCGATCTACGTTTACGAGACCATGTCCGACGAGGCGGGGTTCCAGCCGCGGCGTTTCGAGGTCAAGCAATCCATGAACGACCGACCGCTGACGCACGATCCGGAATCGGGCCTGCCGGTGAAGCGGCTGATTTCGGGCGGCTTCCTGATGCTGAAGGGCGAAGAGGCCGTCGCCGGCTGTGAATCCGGCGCGTGCGAGATGCCGAAGCCAAGCCACTCCTGCGGCACCGGGTGCGGCTGTTTTGCCGGGAATTGAACTGCCATGGAGCTCCCGCGTCGTCCGCGTCGCCTGCGCCGCAGTTGCGCCATCCGGGACATCGTTCAGGAGGTCCGGCTGCTTCCCAGCGACCTGATTGCGCCGCTGTTTGTGCGGGACGCTGAGGGCGAGCCGGAACCGGTCGGCTCCATGCCCGGCGTGTTCCGGTTGTGCGTGGCCGACTTGGTCGCGGAGTGCCGGGAGTTGTATGCCTTGGGCGTGCGCGGCGTCGCCCTGTTTCCCGTCACACCCGGGGACCGGAAAGACACCCTAGCCACCGAGGCGCTGAACCCGGATTGCCTCGTGCTGCGAGCCGTCCGGGCGGTGAAGGCACGCGTGCCGGAACTGGCTCTTTTCACCGACATCGCGCTCGATCCCTACACGACGCACGGCCATGACGGTTTGCTGACGCCCGACGGGAGTGACGTGGACAACGACGCCACGGTCGAGGTTCTCGCCAAGATGGCGGTGCTCCATGCGCAGGCCGGCGCCGATTTTGTGGCGCCCAGCGACATGATGGACGGCCGGGTGAGGGCCATCCGATCCGCCTTGGACGCCGCCGGCCAGACCAGCACGGGCATCATGGCGTATTCCGCCAAGTTCGCCTCGGCGTTCTACGGACCTTTCCGTGACGCCGTGGGCAGCGCTAGCGCGGCCGGAACCCGGGCGCTCGACAAACGCAGCTACCAACTCAATCCCGCCAACCGCCGGGAAGCCATCGCCGACGCGCTCCTGGATGAACAGGAAGGCGCCGACCTGTTGATGGTGAAACCGGCCGGGCCGTATCTGGACGTGATCGCCGAGTTACGGGCGCAAACCCGTCTGCCGGTAGCAGCCTACCAAGTCAGCGGCGAATACGTCCAGATCCACGCCGCCGCCCAGTTGGGCTGGCTCGATTTGGTGAAGACGCGCGATGAATCCCTGCTGGCCATCAAGCGGGCAGGTGCGGACCTGATTCTCACCTACTTCGCGAAGGCGCTGGCGGTGGACCTGCAAGGCGCCTGAGCAATCCCGGCAAAAGAAAAGCGGCGCCAGACCATTGCGCCGCTTGCTTGGGTGGCCGCAATTGGATCAGGCGATCATGTCCGCCACAAAAGCCCGTTCCTCGACGAGTTCCTTGTTTGTGGCCGCAATCTTCGACTTGGCGAAGTCGTCCATGACGTAGTCCTTGATGACCTCGTAGCGGCCAGGCGTGGTGGTGCGCACCGGCATGCCCGCCCAGACGTTGGGATCGAAACCGTAGAGCCCGTTGGACTTCACCGCGACGGAGTGGATTGCACCGGGCGTAACCAAGCTGCGGACGTGGTCCACCAGCGCATTCGCCGCTGAGGCCGCGGAGGAAGCTCCCCGGGCCGCAATGATCGCTGCGCCGCGTTTGCCGACGGTTTCGCAGAAGGGTCCCTGCAGCCAAGCATCGTCCCCGATGACGGCCGGCGCAGATTTTCCGCCAATCGTCGCGTGGGCGTATGCCGGGAACATGGTCGGGCTGTGATTACCGTAGATGAAGATGTCCTTAACCGAGGTCAGGTCCACGCCGGCCTTCTTGGCAAGCTGGGTCTGGGCGCGATTCTGGTCGAGGCGGACCATCGCAGTGAAGCGGTCGGCCGGCAGCCGTTTGGCCTGCGAGGCGGCGATCATGCAGTTGGTGTTTGCCGGATTACCCACCACCGCGACCCGGGCGTCGGCCGCGGCGACTTCGTCGATCACCTTGCCTTGGGCGATGAAGATCTTGCCATTGTCCTTGAGCAGGTCGGCGCGCTCCATTCCGGGGCCGCGGGGCTTGGCGCCGACCAGCAGGCACCAGTTGGCATCCTTGAAGCCAACGGCCGGGTCGGAGGTCTGGACAATTCCCTTCAGGAGAGGGAAAGCGCAGTCATCCAGTTCCATGGCGACGCCATTCAAGGCGGCCAGCGCCTTTTCGATGGGCGCTTCAATGAGCTGGAGGATGACCGGTTGGTCCGGGCCGAACATCGCGCCGGAGGCGATGCGGAAGAGAAGGGAGTAGCCAATTTGACCGGCGGCGCCGGTCACAGCGACACGGATGGGTGCGTTCATGTAATTTGTTCCTGAGCAGCATCGTCAATCGAGCCTTTACGGGCAAGCCCTGCGGGCTTCAGTTTGCCTCCGTTGCACCGCGGGTGGCTGGGCAGTCCTCGGGGACTACCCAACGGCAGGCTATCCCGGGAGGCAGAATTAAACTCCGAATGGCCTCGATTGCGTTCCATATCATGATTCGGGTGGCCCGCTGGCGGCGTTCTCGATTTGCCGCAAATTTGACCCAATTCGCCACTCCAATTGATGGGGTGGTGCGCGAGGTGCCGGCCACATTACTTGCCTTCTGCGGTCGACGGGACCTGCCGGAGCAAGTAGCCAGTTGGCGGTCGTTTCAGCGTTGGGTAGGTCGTCCGCGACGAGCGGTGTTGGTCTCTGACGGGACCTTGGAAGAAGCAGATTTCAAGTTGCTACGGGACTTGGAGCCGAGAATTGAAATCAAGTCGATCGAGCAGTTCGGTGGACCGACTGCCACGGAATCGATGCGCTGTTACGCCGCGGCCCAGCCCATGGGCAGAAAACTGTTCGTAATGCGGGCGTTGGATTCACTGGCCCCGGTGATCTACGCCGACTCGGACATTCTGTATTTTCCGGCCGCAGCCGAATTGTCAGAGCCGCGTTTCTGGGATGCAGCCGCGCCCTCCTACCTCCTTGATCCGTATCCTTCGCTGGATCTTCGGCTGGTGCCGGGCGAGGGAGAACGGTTAAGCCCGGTCAACGGCGGGTTTGTGGTGGTGCGGCGAGCTTTGGAGTGGGCAGAGCCGGTGCGTCGACTAGAGGCGTTGTCCGGTGAACCGGCGTTTTTTTCGGAGCAGACCTTGCTTCATCTTGCCATCCGACTTAGTGCCGGCATCCCATTGGATCCGGCCCGATACGTTCTGCGTAACGAGGACCAGTGGGCCGCGACGGATTGGTTTGCAGGTCGAGAGGTGGTGCTTCGTCACTATATCAGTTCGCTCAGACACAAAATGTGGTTACGAGTCAGATCTGGTGGCAGCAGAAACAGTCAGTATGGTCAGGGGACTACCGCTTGATGGCAAGCATGGCCAAATCCCACGGCTTTCCCCACCGAAGGTGCCGGTCAGCGAGGGCCAAAAGGTTGATCAATGGCGCCGGGATGTATGGTGTCTTGGAGCCGCCTACGCGGAACCAAGGATCTCGCCAGTAAGCCATCAGCCCCCGCATGAAGATGAAGAAGCAACTGCGATGGGCCAGAACCTCGAAGCCTGCCCCTTCAAGGAGGTTCCTGAATTCTGCCAACGTATAGCCTTGTCGGGCGTGGTTGGGATCCCAGGGCGCCGGCGTCTGGGGAACTGAAGCGAGGAGTATTCCCCCCGGCTTAAGAACCCGCGCGAGTTCCCTGGCAGCCAGTTGATGGTCAGGAATGTGTTCGATGACTTCCGTGCAAAGGCAGCAATCGAACTCGCCATCCTGATAAGGAAGTTCCGTTAGCGATCCGGCTGCTACCCGGTGTCGGGGGTCAGGATAGCGGTCAAGCAGTCCCGACGGCATGGAAAGATCGATGTTTTCGATTCGGTCAACTTCGGGAAATGACTCAATCAATGGGCAATACAGCCCTTCGCCGCAACCTGCGTTCAAGCAAGCCCCGCGAAAAGGCTTCTGTGATATCAGACTAAACAACGCCGGACGCTGGGCATACAAGCGAGCGCCGTCTGGGTAGCCAGGCTTTACAAGGTGCCACAGAGAACTGCTTTTCAGAAAGCGGCGGAAAGACATGGAGATTTGAATCGTCAGAATTGAGCGCACCGGATGGATGAATCCGTTGGGGCCGGGAGTTAGCGAAGCGATTTCGTCAATGGCGTGTCGTCGGAATCAACGGACTTGGCGGCGGCGAGCAGTCGGCTAAAGGCCCCGCTCTGCTGTTCTAGCGATTCCCAGGTTCCGGTCTCGACGACACGCCCCTGATCGAGCACGACAATCAGGTCGGCGTTGCGGATGGTGGTGAGGCGATGGGCGATGACTATGGTCGTCCGGCCCTTCCGGGCTTCGTCGAGAGCGGCCTGAACCTGACGTTCCGAGTGGTTATCCAAGGCGGATGTGGCCTCGTCGAGCAGGAGCAAGTGGGGATTACGGAGGACCGCCCGGGCGATAGTCATCCGTTGGCGTTGGCCCCCGGAAAGCATGGTCCCTCGTTCTCCGACGACGGTGTCGAGGCCTTGGGATTGCTCCTTCAGAACGTCGTTCAGGTGGGCAATGCGGGCCGCTTCCAGGACCTGTGTCTCGGTCGCTTCCGGGCAGCCGAAACGGATGTTATGCCGGATGGTATCATTGAATAGGAATGCTTCCTGTTCGACGATACCGAGGCCTTTGTGCCACGACTCTGCCGTAAAGTCCCAATAATCGGTGTTGTCCACCACGATCCGTCCGGCGGTCGGTTCACGTAGCCTCAACAGCAGGGTGGCGAGGGTCGATTTGCCCGAACCGGATGCGCCAACCAAGGCGACTGTTTGGCCGGCGGAGATTTCCAAGTTGATTCCTTCAAGGGCGACTTTTCCGTTGGGATAGCGGAACCCAAGGTTCTCGAGGCGGATGCCGTGGCGAACCCCGGCGAAAGTCTTGTTGCCGAAGGGGCGCTCCGGAAACCGGGGCAAACGAAACCAGTTTACCACCTCATGAATGCCAGCGGCGAAGAATGTCAATTGGCCGAGCACTCCGTAGGTCTGGTTTACCAACGGTAGCAACCGGATCAGGATCAGTCCGATGACCATGAGCTCGGCCACGTCGAGCAGTCCTTTACGAATCAGGAAAAAGTAGGCGCCCGCTATCAGGCCCATCATGCCGGCCACGGCCATGATTTCGGTCAATGGGCCTACCAGTTGCCCAAGCCTCGCATTACGATGCTCGATTTGCGATAGGCGGGCACTCCGTTGTCCGAAGTCCGCGATCACGTTCGCTTCCGAATGGGTGGCACGGACGATTCGGAATCCAGCGAAGATCCCTGCCACGTAGCCCATCAGGTCTTTCTGGGCTTCGGCCCGCTCCGCTCCACCTTTTCCGAGACCCGCTTGCAACCGGGAACTCGATACCCCGATGACAACCGCGAGGACGAGCGTGGCCAGCGTGAATTGCCACGACATGAACAAAAGGACGGCGAGGTAAAACCCGAGCACGGAAAATCGCTGCAAACCAAGCAGACTGAATTCCAAAGCCATCTGGGTCCGGTAGACTTCCATCGAGAAAACATTGGCCAACTCACCCGATTTCTTTTCCTCAAAGACACTTAGCGGAACCCGGTTCAATAGCTGGAAAAACGCATCCCGGAGATTTCGGGCCACCCGTTGGCTGAAGGTGACTTGCAACCATTGGTAAATCAGGAACACCACGTTTTTAACCAACAGGGCGGCGAAAACCAAGGCGGCGAATACGCCGATATACGATTGGGGCTCAAGGTTCGGCAACAATTTGGGCAGCCAGCTGAGCCATTTTCCCTTGAGCGTTTCCTCCACGTTTCCCTGAAGGAGGGCGATCATCGGGATCAGGAGCTGAATACCGACGCTTTCGAAAAGCGCCGAGGCGCAAGCAGCGACCAGCGCGCCAAGGACCAGCCAACGATTAGGGCGCAGGTGCGGCCGCAACGTCTGAATGTCGCGGGCCAGTTGAGTCAGCTGTTGGATCCAAGTTTTCAGGAAATAACCTAAGGAAGTGTTCTGCCGCGCAACTGGGGCAATCTTGGCGGCGGAAGCCCAAGGGCAGCAAGCCCCCGTTATCAACTATTCCCGATTATCGGACGCTTCCCTCAGTGGCTTGACTTCGGGATGCTCTCCGAGAGCTTTGTCGTCATTGACGCCGCATGACAAAGCCTTGGCCGACCAGCAGCGGGTGGAGGAGTCCGCGCGGGCGCGGACGCTCAACTCATGGCGGGGGATGGATGTCCGCGCCGTGGAACGGGCCTGGCGGTCACGGGAGCGGTCCCTCGGCGAATTGCTGCCCAAGGTCTGGGAAAGCCTCAAGCTCGACCAGAAGCTGGCTGAATCCCAACTGCTGGTGGTTTGGAAGCAGTCCATCGATCCCACGGTGGCGGCCCACGCCCAGCCGGTCGGGCTCGTCAAGGGGACCCTGTTCGTCTCGGTCGATAGCAGCGTCTGGCTTTCGGAAATTGTCCGCTACCGCCGGAAGGAGATTCTCGACCGCCTGCAAACGGTCGTGGGACGGGACTTGGTGCAACGGATTTCCTTCCGCGTAGGCTGACAGTTGGCTAGCCGGCGGCCGCTTTCGGGAGAATCCCGATCTATCCCGATGCGCTAACCCGCGCTATTCGGTGCTGGCTCACGTGGCCGGCACGAACCGCTGTCCCAGCAGCGCCGCGGCGAACAGGCCGAGGAAGACGAGCGCGTAGCCCGGGTCCGGCGCGACGGCCAGCAGGTCCACGAGGCAGATTCCGGCGAGCAGTCCGGCGACGGTCAGGCCGAGGTTTCGCGGCCCGGTTGCGAACGTGTGCCGCAGGCACCAGGCGGCCCAGCCGACCAGCAGCGCGCTCAGCACGAGGCCGCGCAGGCGCCAGTCGCCGTTGTTGAGCAGCGCGCCCAGGGCGAGTGGCAGCGCCAGCACCACGAGCGGCCAGCGTTGGATTTCACCGGTCGTGCTCTCACGCTTGGCCACGTAGCTGAGCCCGATGATCCAGCCCGCGAGGGCGAAGGCGCTCCACAGGGCCTCACCGGTCACGCCGCGGTCCCCCGCCGCCGCGGCGACGAGGAACAGGAAAAACCGGCAAGCGGACATCAGGACCGGCGAAAAGGCGATCGCCTTGTGGATGGCATCGTATAGCACCACCGACAACGACAGCAGCACCGCAAACACCGCCGCCGTCCAACCCAGGGTGGCGAGCAGCAGCGTGCCCCCGCCGAGCAACGCCCAACCCACTTTCCAGACCAGGCCCTCGTCGATCCGGCCGGATGGAATGGGGCGCTCCCGGCGGAATTGCCGGTCGAAGTCGGCGTCGAATGCGTCGTTCAGATACATCCCGCCGACGTAGGCGAGCGAAGCGCCGACGCACAGCAGCAAGAACCGCCAACCGGAGCTGCCGCCGCCGAGGAAATAGCCGGCCAGGCAATTGGACCAGACCGTCGGCAGATTCGAGGCCCGCCCGAGGACGAGCAACGTGCGCAGATCAGGACGCGAGGAGGAAGGCACGCGAGGAAGACGTTGGAGCGGCGTTCAGGAGCGGGGCCGG
>JBIIUN010000424.1:0-4336 GCA_044339945.1 Kapaibacterium sp. (SeqCode) | reverse complement strand
TGACCGTCTGAAAACTCAAAACCTACATTTCCACGAAAATCCTGAGCAAAACAGCGTGAATCTGGATTTTCGCGTTGACTTGAGACACGGCCTGGAAGGGCAACCTCTCCGCGGCAGCGGGTCTCGGGGCGATGCAAAATGCAGATTTCGCGACCGACCTCTCCGATGCTCAATGGACGTATCTCGAACCGATGTTGCCCAAGCCCGCGCGAACGGGCAGACCGCGAACCCCGCTTAGGCTCATCATCAACGCCCTGCTCTATGTCGCCAAGGCGGGTTGTCACTGGCACCTGCTGCCCAGGAACTTTCCGCCCTACAAGACGGTCTTCCATGTCTTCAGGGCCTGGACCCAGGATGGAACCTTGGCGGGCATCCACGATCGACTTCGAGCCTACGCCCGGGAGCAAGAGGGTCGCCGGAGTCGTCCCACCGCCGCCATCATCGACAGCCAGACGGTGCGATCGGCAGGGCTTGCCGCAGAGGCGGGCTACGATGCCGGGAAGAAGACCAAGGGGCGCAAACGATTCATCATGGTCGATACGGTGGGCCATATTCTGGCGATCTTGATTACCCCTGCCGATCGACCCGAGCGCGAGGGCGCCAAGGAAATGCTCGATCAGTCGCTCTGCCATCACGGTTGGCTGCGGAAGTTGTGGGTCGACGGGGGATTCAGCGGTGAAGACTTCGCCCATCATGTGAAGGGCCTGCGGCAGGTCATGGACGTGGAAGTCGTGAAACGCTCGGACACGGCGCAGGGATTCAAGGTGTTGCCGAGGCGCTGGGTGGTGGAGCGGACGTTCGGGTGGCTCATGCAATGTCGGCGTCTGGTCAGGGACTATGAACGGACGATCCAAAGCGCAACGGGCTGGATCCACATGGCAATGATACGAATCATGCTCCGCCGACTGGCGTGATCTCGAAGAACCATGGAGTTTTCAGACGGGCACTAAGGACAGCCCGCAGAACAGCGAGAGCACGAGCAGGACATAGGGGAGAACGAAAAACGCGGCGGTAGGAAGCCAGCGCGATCCGGGTTTGTTTGAAGATAGGTGAAACATGGCAGCTGGAATCCTACCTACTGCGGCTGGTGCTGCGGCAAAGGGAATAGTTCAGGAATTCTTCGCCGAAACTGTAACGGCTTTCCGTCCTCAGTTCGGTGGATTGGAGCCGAAAGCTGATGATCTCAGCCGGAACATGCCGACGGAGCGCGGATGCCTTCATCCGCGTGAGCTGCCTGTGGGATAAACCGCGTCTGAAACTTGCCCACCGCGGCTTACCGTTCGGTGCCGCGGAATAGTCAGGGAATCGAATGGCGCACCCGCGCTGGTCTCGCGGACGAGGGCGTCCGCGCTCCGCTCCTTCTGCAGGGTTCCGGCCCCCGGGGTTTTGCCCTCGTTGGCAGTTCCAACGCGGAGGTCCCAGTTCACGCCGGACGCACGCTCACCGCAAACACCCCTTCGTCGGCAAAGACCCAGAAGTCCTGCGTGTCCGGCTCCACCAGCAAGGTCCAGCAGCGAAACAGCGGAATCACGTCGCCCGATGCCGGAATGGATTGAGGCTTCCGCCGAGAATTGTGGGGCCACAGGTGGAGTCCCGCGGACTGCGTTTGCCCTGGGGCGCTACCGGTGAGGAATAGGACAGAATCCAAGGCCGCATGGTAAATGGCCGCCTTGAGGTGGGTGGGACGCCATTGCTGCACCGGGAGAAGCCGCCGCCATTGCCCGCTGGCGAGGTCAAGATTCCAGAAGTCGTCGAGTGGGTGGAAGATGCCGGTGTAGCCGTCCAATCCCGGTTCGATTTCTCCCTGCCGGCCGCTGCGATTGCCGTCACCACCGAACACAAACCAGCTCGTTCGGTCACGACCCGGAAACATCAGGAAAGGCATTTGCCGAGGCCAGGGAAGTTCGCCACCGGCGGTCAGAGGCGGAGTCCATTGACGGGCGCTGGGATCGTATTCACGGCGCTGATTGTGAACGTGAAAGTTGCCGTAGCCCGCGAACCGGCCGATTCGACCGTTGAGCGGGTTCCAATAGAGCGCACCGGTGAAGTCATGCTCGTTGACCGGCGCAGCTCCAACCGGAAGGGCCGAACTTCCGTCAGCCCGAATCTTCAGCACTTCTCCAGTCACGTTTTCCACAGCCCACAGTTCGTCTCCGGAGGGGGCAAGAACCGCCTGGAGAGCCCGCTTCGAGGCGTCCGGAAAATGCCAGCTCCGATGCTGCCAGCGGCGCAGGTCGTAGCTTTGCAGATGGGTGCCATCGGGAGCGGAACCGACCGAGTAGAGGATCCGCTGCTGCCAATCGCAGGTCAGCTCATTTCCCAGCCAGTGCTCATACCCAAACCGGGCGGGAGGCAGCTTGCGCCAGACTGCCCGGTGCGACGGACGATTCCGCCACACATACGCTGCGGCGACGGCCGCCACACCCATCGCCGAAGCGGCGATCAGCTTTCGGCGGGAGAAGCGGTAGTTGCCCCGGCCCGCATTTTCCAATGCCTCCCGGAACTGGTTCGCGTCGGGAAACCGGCGAGAGGGACGCCCCTCGGCGGCGCGGAGCAATGCAGCATTGAGCATCCAGCCGTGGCGGTTCCAGTCAGGGCTGTCGGTCACCGCCTGCGGCAAGGAAGGGAAATGGAACCGGTCCAAGCCCGTCCACAGCTCATAGAGGGTCCGGCCCAAGGCAAATACATCGAGGGCAGGTGAACCCATGCCGTCCGGCGGCACGTAGCCTTCGGTGCCCGGAAATTCAATGACGGAACCTTCGCGACCCACGGAACCGTAGTCGGCGAGGACCGGTTCACCACGGCAGAACAGAATGTTGGCCGGCTTGACGTCCCGATGGAACAGGCCTTGGTCGTGCAACTGAGTCAGCGCACAGGCCAGCCGGATGCCCCATTGGATAACCTGCGCCGTGGCGGCGGGGCCGTTCTCCGTCAGCCAGGTCATCAGGCTGAGCGGCGTGTAGGATTCGGGATCACCGGGGAGGAACCGCCCTTCGTTGAGGAGATTGTCCGCCAGCGGCATTTCCTCCCAGAGCCCACCGCTGCCGGGATCAGTTCCCCAGCGAGAGACGGGCATCAAGCCTGCGGTGGAGGTCAGCGGCACCAGGAGCGAACGCACGTTGGCCAGTTCCGCCAGGGCGGCCGGATGTGCGGCCCGTTGAAGTTTGAGACAGCACCACTCACCTGCCGGGTTCGTGGCAAGCTGGGTGCAGGAGCCGGCCCTTTCGGACAGCGGCCGGAAAATTCGGTAGCCCGAAGGCGGTTTAAGGTCGTTCATGCTTCCTGGTCCGGTAACGGGCAGGAAGCCAGCTGTGCCCATTCCCGGCGGATCCGAGCCACCATCCGGTGGCGGATCACCCGCACATTGAAGCCGGTGGTGTTGAACCTTCGCGCGACCTCCACGGCGGTGGCTCCGTGAAGTGCGTAAGCTTCAAAGATCTGCCATTGTCCAGGGCGGGCGGCATGGCGGACCCGGGCAAGGCAGACGGACCAAAGGTGGGCCTCCAATTGTTCGCGTGTGCCGTCGTCACTTTCGGGCGCAAAGGCCGGAGGCAGCCACTCCTTGATGGCGGCAATGACTTTGCCCGACAGGTGGGTCCGGTGGCACCGCCGGTGATGGTCGAAGATGGCGCGGTTGCACGTTTCGCTGAGCCAGCCGCGAAGGCTGCTTGCCTCCCAATTGAGGGGCGCCTTCGCGAGCCTCCGGGACAGCTTGATCAGAACTTCCTGCACCACCTCCTCAGCCTCATCCGGGGAAAGTCCACTCCGCTGACACAGCCGAAGGAGCGGGCTGCGATACTTGGCGAAAACATGACTCCAAGCGACGGCATTGTCCGGATCGGACGCTGATGCCACGAGCTGTTCGTCGGTTGTAGGAGCATCAAGCATGGGTGCCGGCTTTGGGGCGCATGTGCAATGGACTTAAACGAAGACTGACCCGCTAGGTTCTTGGTCGTCGAGCACTTCTGAAACCCGCCTCGCCACGGAAAATGATCTGGCCTGCCGCACCGGGAAGTTTCCCCCGGGGCGGCACCGGTCGGCGAAACGGACTCAGCCATCGCGAATGATTTCAGTGCCAAGGTCGCCTTACGGGACGTTTGGCTGCCGGGCGGTGATGTCCAACGCTCGTCCATCCAGCGTCCGCACTCGCACGCCGGTTTCCGCGGCCCAAAGCTGGATCGTGCCCAACTCCTCGGCGAAGAGGACGGTTTTGCCCGTCGCCCGCAGGCGTTCCCGCGTGGCCGGCTTAACGCGTTCCGGGGCCGGGTATTCCGCGGACGCGACCACGATGAGTTGCGGGTTGATCCGATCGAGCAACGCCGGGCCCAGCGGTTCG
>JBIIUN010000051.1:0-15437 GCA_044339945.1 Kapaibacterium sp. (SeqCode) | reverse complement strand
GCGGTGGATCAGCCCCGCGGAATGCGCCTCATGCAACGAACCGCACACCTGCTGGAGCAGATGCACGACGCGGGCTTCCGGCTGCGCGCCGTGGCGCTCGATCAGGTCCTGCAAGGTCAGCCCGCGCAGGAGTTCCATCGCGTAGTAGAAGATGTCATCCGCCGTGCGGCCGTAGTCGTAGATCTGAATCGTGTTCGGATGCGTGAGCTGGCAGGTCAGCCGCACCTCGTGCTCGAACTGGCGGATCATGTCGGGATCGGCGCGGTTCGGGAGCAGGAGCTTCACCGCGGTCTCCCGGCGCAGCAGGGCGTGGTGCGCGCGATAGACCACGCCCATGGCGCCTTCGCCGATCTTCGCGTCGAGGGTGTATTGGCCGAGCTGCCGCGCCTTGAGCGCCGCCTCGTTGAACTTCCGGCGCCACTTCGCGTTCACATAGGCCACGATCAGCGTGAGGACCGTGAACAGGGCCAGCAGGCCGAAGAGAAAGGCGAAGATCTTCACGAGAACGATCAGCGGCTGGAAGGCTTCCTCGCTGTCGAGCTTGGTGAGCACGCCGAAGTTGAGTTCCGGCAACCACCGCCAGGCGCCCACCACGGGCACGCCGCGGTAATCCAGTTCCTCGCCGCCGGCCCGCACGCCGCTGCCGCCGGCCACCGCGTCCGCAACCATCGCCATCAGCGGCCGGTCGGCGAGGGTCGCCGGATCGATGCTGCCGTCTGGCCGCCGCTCCGGACCGGGAGTCCGCAGGGTGAGGTTGAGCGACGAGGTGACGTTGGGCGAATTGGTGAGCAGTCCGAGCGAGCGGAGCTGGTCGTCAAACCGGCTCTGGGAAATCAGCACGCCGGTCGGATCGAAAGCGAACGTCTCGCCGCTCTTACCGGAACGCGCCACGGACAGCACCCGGGTGAATTCCTGTTCCGGGCGCACGATGCACGCGAGCGCGCCCACCACGGCGCCGGATTCGTCCCGCACCGGCGCCACCACCTGCATCAGGTTCAGCGGCCCGCGCGGCCCGCCGGGACCGTTGGTGCCGCCCGGTCCCCGGTCCGGCGGACCAAACCGGCCACCGCCGGGTGGCGGTTCCCCGGGCGGACGTTCCCGAAACTCCCCGCCTTCCGGCCGACCGCCACCGCCGCCCGGTCCGCGCGGCCGCCCCGCCTTGAAGGGCGTCACCAGCACCGTCTTGCCCGAGGCGAACAGGGCCTGGTAACGCTCCACCAACCCGTCGGCGACCGCCGCCCCGAGGCGCGCCGGACCGCGGCCGGACACGGCGACGATGTTGAGGTTGGTGCTGACCAGTTCCGCCAGGCCGTAGCCGGCGGCGCGGACCCGTTCGCCGAGGAGTTGCTGGAATCGGGCCTGCTCCGGCAGCGCGCCGAGCGCCATGCGGTTCTGCTCCCGCCCGTTGCTGGCCGCCAGGAGCTCAAGCGACAGCCGGCGCACCTCGGGGTCGGACGCCAGCAGGCCGGCGAGCCGTTCCTGGTTGCTGACCCAGATCTCCAGGGCCGTGACATTGGCGTCGAGCGTGGTCTTCAGGTCCGCCGCGAGCTTGGCCTCGATCGTCCGGTGGACGGCCCGCAGGCTCCAGTTACCGACGACGATGAGCAGCCCGGCCGCCAGCAGCGGCAGGCCGAACAGGTAACGTTTGCGGGTGAGGGTCATGGCGCGGCGCTGGCGGCAGCCTTGCCGAACGACGGCCTGCCGCAAAGCCCCGAACCGTTCCTCGGCCCGTTTCTCGCCTCGCCCTGCGCGCCCGCCGCCGGCATGATTGCCGGGCACATGACAAAGCTCATCATCAACGGCGCCAAGGGGCGCATGGGCCAGACGCTGATCAGTTGCGCGGCCCGCCTGCCGGACCTCCAGGTCGTCGCGGGCACCGATGTCGGCGACAATCTGGCCGCCCTGCTTCCCGGCTGCGACGCGGTCATCGATTTCACGCTCCACTACGTCACTGCGGACGTCGCCTCGCTCTGCGCCGCGCACGGCAAGGCCCTGGTCATCGGCACGACTGGCCACAGCGAGGCGGAGAAGGCGGTCATCCGGGCCGCCGCGGCGAAGATCCCGATGGTGTGGGCCACCAATTTCTCGACCGGCGTGAACACCCTTTTCTGGCTCACGCGCAAGGCCGCGGAAATCCTCGGGCCTTCCTTCGACCTCGAAGTCGTGGAGATGCATCACCGGCTGAAGAAGGATGCCCCGAGCGGCACGGCCACGACGCTCCTCGAAATCCTCGCCGACGTCCGGAAGCTGCAATTGGAGGAAGCCCTGCGCCACGGCCGCAAGGGCATCACCGGGGAACGGACGGACTCCGAGATCGGCATCCATGCGCTGCGCGGCGGGGACGTCGTGGGCGACCACACGGTCATCTTTGCGGCGAACGGCGAACGCGTCGAACTGACGCATAAGGCCAGCAGCCGCGAGACGTTCGCCAACGGTGCCCTGCGTGCCGCCCAGTGGGTTGTCGGCCGGGCCCCGGGCATCTACGACATGCAGGACGTGCTGGGCCTCAAATAGCCGCGTCATGGCCGATATCGCCCCAATCCGCATCGCCTACACCGAGGACGAAGCCTACTTCCTGGAGGCCTACGACCGGTTGCCCCGGGAATTTCGGACCGACCACCGGGCTAAGCTCGGAACACTCCTGCTCGTGGGCGTGGCGGTAGGGTTGACGACCTACCGCACCATCATGGTTTTCCGGGCCGGCGACCGGTTTTGGTGGCTGGCCTTGGCGGCGGTGCCCGCGATCTTCGGCGCGATCTGGTGGTGGACCTTCAGCGCCCGGGCACGGCGGCAGGCGTTTTTGCGGGGCATCCGGCAACACCTGGAGTCCGGCGTGCGCTCCGGCACCGCGACGTTTGATGAAGACGGCTTCGTCTCGGCGAGCAGCGACGGGCGCAGCAAGACGCACACCTGGGAGGGTGTGCCCCGGGCCATCGTCCGGCCCGACGGCCTCTTTGTGTTCATCGACGCGACCACCTCGTTCTGGTTCCCCCACCGGGCGTTTGAATCCGAGTCGGAATGCCGGCGCCTGGAGCAGTTGCTGGCCCGTCACGTGCCCAACCTCGAACGAACCACGGCATGATCCCCGGCGGTGTGGTCATCGCGCTCGGGGCCAACCTCGGTGATCCCATCGGGCAGTTGCGACAGGCGTTTGACCAACTGGACGCACTGGCGGCGGAACCGGTTCGCCGGTCGTCCTTGTGGGAAACCTCACCGGTCGATTGCCCGCCCGGGTCGCCCACCTTCACGAACGCCGTCGCCCTGTTCACCCCGCGGTTGGGCGAGACACCGGAGTCGCTGCTCGCGCAGCTCCAAGCCGCGGAAAAGGAACTCGGCCGCCGGCCGAAGTTGGTCCTCAACGAAGCGCGGCCACTGGACCTCGACCTGATTGCGTGGGCCGGCGAAACCCGCGCGACCCCCGCCCTGACGCTGCCCCATCCGCGGGCCCATCAACGGGAGTTTGTCCTGCGGCCGCTCGCGGAGCTCGCCCCGGAGCTCGTCCTGCCCGGTCAGGTTGAATCGGTCGTGGCGCTGCTGGCCAAGCTCCCGCCGGATCCGCGATTCCGGCGGGTCGCATAGTCGTCGCGGGAAGGATCGGCGGCGGCGCCCGCGACGCTTGCGCCCGCGGTGGGATTGGCAATCGGGCCAGGGATCGGTTCCGGGGCGTGGGTCGCCGGCACTCCGGGCTGGCCGCCTCCCGGGCGCCCGCGCATCCTTTGCCCGTGCTTGAGGAGCTCCACCAACTGCGTCAACAACTGGAGGCGGCGCTCCACGCGGCCCATCCGGTGCTGGTGTTCGCCGCCATGGTGGTGCTGCCCCTGGGGCCGTTTCCGGCCAGCCTGCTGTTCGTGCTGGCGGGCAACCGGTTCGGCGCCGGGGTCGGCTTCGTCGTCAGTTTGGCGGCGCTCGCGGCCAACATGTCGGCCGGCTACTGGCTGGCCCGCCGGCTGTTGCGGGGACCGCTGCAGGCCTGGCTGGGGCGCCGGGGTTATGCCGTGCCCGAGTTCGCGCCGGCCGACGAGCTGCGCTTCCTGCTGCTTTTCCGCATCACGCCGGGAATGCCGCTGTTCATCCAGAACTACGTCCTGGGTCTCGCCGGGGTGCGGTTCTCCCGCTACCTCGCCGTCTCGCTGGCCGCGCAGGCGCCCTACGTCCTGGCGTTTACCTGGCTGGGCAAGACCATCACGCAGGGCTCGGGTTGGAAGCTGGCCACGGGACTGGCCGCGCTGGTGGCCGTCGTTCTGGCCGTGAACCTCGGGCGCCGCTTCCTGGCCCGAAGCCGGGATCGCGCCGCCGCCAAGCTTCCGTGACCGGACCGGAGGCGGTCGCGCCGGCGCCGGCGCCGGCTACTCTTCCCCGAACTTGCCGTTCACGAGCGCGACCAGCTCCGCCAGTGCCTGCTCGGCCTTCTCGCCGGCGCAAACGATGGTGAGCTTGCTGCCGGGACCGGCGGCCAGCATCAGCAGTCCCATGATGCTCTTGCCGTTGATCGTCTCGCCGTCCTTCTCGAGGAAGACATCGCAGGTGAACCGGCTGGCCAGCTTGACGAACTGCGACGAAGGCCGGGCATGGATGCCCTGCTTGTTGGTCACGGTGACCTCCTGCCGGTGAACCGGCGACTTGGATGGCACAACTGAACTCACGTCTGGGAAATCCTGCCCGAAAGCGGTGAGCCTTGCCAACGGGAACCTCGTCTGGTCCGCAAGTTGGCCGAAATCCCGGAGCGCGTGCTCCCCGGCAGGCTACTTCTTGTCGTCCTTCTTCTCCTCTTTCTTCTCGGTGGCCGGCGCGGCGGCGACCAAGTCGGCCCCGGTGTTGATCGTCAGCCCGGGCAAGGCGGCCTGGAGCTTCTTCACGCCTTCGGCCGTCGCCTTGGTCTGCCACAGGTAAAGGCTGCGGAGGTGCTTCAGGCCGTTCAGGGATTCCAGGCCGGCGTCGGAGACCTGGGTGCCGTAGAGGTTCAGGTAAACGAGGTTCTTAAGGTCCTTCAACTGGGCGAGGCCGGCGTCCGTGATGCCGGTCAGTTCCAGGCCCAGCACCTGCAATTGGTCGAGGTTCTTGAGGGCGGCCAAGCCGGCGTCCGTCACCTTGGTCGTGCCTAGGCGGACCTCGATGAGGCTGGTGAGTTCCTTCAGCGGCTCAATCGTCTTGTCGGTCACGTTCGTGCCCAGCAGGCGCAGGTTCAGCTCCTTCCAGGGCAATCCCTGCGCGATCGGCCGGGCCTCGGCGCCCGACTTCGCCAAGGCGGCGAGCGCAGCCGCCTCACCGGCGGCCGGCTTGAAATCCTTGGGCAACTCCGGCAGCGGCGGCACCGGTTTGGCCGGGAGGTTCGAGACCGGGGCGGCCACGGGCGCGGCGGCCTTGGCGGGGGCGATCACGACGCCGTCGGGCCAATTCGCGCCCTCCGTCACCCAGTCCTTCAGCGTCTTGATCTGGGCCTCGGTGAGCGGCTCGCCTTCCGGCGGCATGTGGTCGTCGTCGGACTTGGGCAGGATGACCCGGGCAATCGCGAAGCTGGCCGCGATGTCCCCGGCCTTGAAGGACGGGTTCCCGCTCTTGCCGCCCTTGAAGGCGTCGGCCTTGGTATCGAGCCGCAGCTTGCCCTTCTGCTTCTCGGCGCCGTGGCATTCGAGGCAGCGCTCCTGCAGGACGGGCAGCACCGCCTGCTGGAAATCCACCGCGGAATGGACCGAGACGGCCGCGGTCAGGGAAAGGGCGAAGGCGAACGAAAACGGCTTCATGGCCAAGGTGTAGCGCGGCGGGCGGACGGATTCAAACACTGCGTCAGGGAAGTCGCGGCCGGCAGGGCGCATCAATTCACCGTGGTTGAGCCGGCAGCCGGCGCCCCCGCGGTAGCCGCCGACGTGAGTCGGTGGCAGTCCCGCCGCGCCGCCCAGCACGCCCACGGACTTACGTCCGCAGCTACCGCGCAAACCGCCCCGGTGGCCATGACGAAAAGATGCGCCTGGCCGGCAGCCCGCTGGAAAATGCTGTGGCCAACGGCGCCGCGGCTGGCTACCAGTTTGCGCGTTGCCGTCGGCAACCACGGTCGGGCGGTTGGCGCAGTGGCTAGCGCAGCTGCTTTACACGCAGTTGGTCGGGGGTTCGAATCCCTCACCGCCCACCAGTTTACGCATCCCTGCGTTTCCCCGGCAGTCCAGCTCCTCAGCCCTCCCGCCATTCGCCCCACCGCCCGCAGATGTCCGGCGTGGTGGTTCGGCGGACGGGATTAGGGGTTGGTGTTTGTAGCGTTTGTGGTGGATATGGTGTTGAATCCCGCCCCGCCTCGCCGATAGTGAAGGCGTTATGAATCCGCGAGCAGACCGCCTCGACCCTTCGCTGATGGATCCGTCCGAATTGGATCGGTTGGTGGCCTTGGTCAGCCGCACGGAGCAGCCCGCCTTGGTCGGCCGGGAAGGCGTCCGCATCGAGCTGCCCGATCCCATTTTCCATGCGCTGGTGAACCTGCTCCGGCAGATGCAGCAGGGCCGCGCCATCGTGCTGATGCCGGAGGACGAAACCTTCACCACGCAGGCGGCCGCCTCGTTCCTGGGCATGTCCCGCCAGCATCTGGTGGACCTGATGGACAAGGGCGAGGTTCCCCATCACCGCGTGGGCACCCATCGGCGGGTTTCGCTCAAGGATCTCCGGGCCTACCAGCAGGTCCGGGATAAGTCGCGCCACGAGGCGTTGAACGGCCTGTTCAAGAAGATCACCGCCGCCGGGCTCTACGACACCGACTACACCGGCGATGCAGGCTGATTTCAAGGTGGTGCTGGACGCCTGCGTGCTGGCGAATGCCGGTGTGTGTGACTTGTTCCTGCGGTTGGCCGAGCCGCCGCGGCTGTTCCTGCCGCTTTGGTCGCAGACGATCCTGGACGAGGTCCATCGCACGCAGACGACCAAGCTCAGGCGGCCCTATCCGCCCGAGCTGGCGGACTATTGGCGGCAGGAGGTCACCCGGGTCTTCCCGGAAGCCATTGTGACCGGCCACGAACGGTTGCTGCCGGTGATGACGAATCACGAGAAGGATCGCCATGTGGTCGCCGCCGCGGTGAGAGGTGGCGCCTCGCTGATCGTGACGTTCAATCTCCGGGATTTTCCGGCCCAGGACTTGGATCCCTGGGAAGTTACGGCCTGCCATCCCCAGGACTATCTGCTGACGCTCCACTCGATGAATCCCGGCGTCGTCATGGCCAAGCTGGCCGCCATCGCCCAGGGGCAGGGCCACGACTTGGAAGATGTCCTGATCCGCCTGGGGAAGAGCGTGCCCGCGTTTTCCAGCCGCCTGCTGGAGAGCCTCGGAACGTCGCAGGAGTGAGAACATCCACGCCCTGCGCGGGGCTCACCTCAGGGAAACAAACAGGGAAAGGTAACGCCCGCACCCCGCAGTGGATTGACACCCCTCAAAGGCGCTGCAGCGAGTGGTTCGGCTCCGGTTTCATCGGTTCATCATCGCACCATGGCTAATCACTCGGCCGGTGAGCGTTAGCCAAGCCCAAACTGAAAGCGTGAACGTCGGCACGACTATCAGAAGCACGCGTAGGACGGAGCTCTCCTTTTCTTTCGGGACGCGCACGACGCGAAACACGCCCAGAGCAGAAAGAGATAAGGTCGCTGCCCATACCGCACAGACGACATCGAGACCAAGAGTCGTAAACTCCCCTCTGACGCGACCCGCGACAGAGATGACGTAAGGCCCGACTATTCCTGCCAAGACCACAATCGCAGCGGAGACTACTTGGGACTTCATCTTCTTTGCCGAACATTACTGAGCGACACCGCGGTGCAGCCTATCTCCGGCCCCCTGCAAGCGTAGCTCCTTAGGCTTTCCATTCGGTTAGAACAGGTTACGCACTTTGGCCAGCCGAATCCTGCAGCCTGTCCCGCCAGCCCACGTCCTCACCTCACTGGCTTCGCCAGCTGCATGAGCGACTCGCTGGCGGAGTTGGTCTGGCCCTTGGTGGAGCGTTCCCGCTGGTTCACGAAGCTGGAGTCCTCGAGCTCAATCCGGAAGCGCCGGGCTTCCCCGTTCCACGGCTCGGGGTTCCGCCCAGCGGCCCTGGTGACCGACCCAGTCATGGAATGAGGCTCACTACGCCGGGTCAGCCGCGCAGCACTTCGCAGATGCGCAGGCGATAGTCCGCATACCAGACCCGCTTCCCCGTTTCCTGCGCCACGCGATGTTCCGCGTGTTCGCGCCAGGCCCGGATGTCGTCCCGGGTGCGCCAGTAGGAGACCGTGATGCCGAGTCCGCCGGCGGCGCGCACGCTCTCCACACCGAGGAAACCCGGCTGTGCGGCGGCCAGTTCTACCATGCGGGCCGCCATGACGTCGTAGCCGCGGTCCTCCGGGGTGCGCTGGGACGTGAAGATCACCGCAAAGTAGGGCGGCTCGGGCGTCGTGGCGAAGGCGCTGGCACTCATTGAATCTCGGAACGCGGAAGGTTTGCCAGCGCGGGCCGGTTCGTCTGCGTTCAGGCGGCCGGCGGCGTTGAATCGGGGGCCGTGGGTTCAGGCGCCGCCTCGGCGGTAGGCGTGGCCGGTGCGGCTTCGGCCTCCTCCAAGGTGAGCTGGGCAGGCGGCGGCGTGGCGAGCCCGGCCTCGGCGGTCACCAATTGCTCCGGGCGTTGCACGGGGATGCGCCGAAGCTCGTCCGCGGCGGGCAAATCGGCCAGCGACTTGAGGCCGAAGTATTCGAGGAACGCCGGCGTGGTGGCGTATTGCATCGGCCGGCCGATGACTTCCGCGCGGCCCGCCTCGCAGATCAGGCCGCGTTCCTTGAGGGTGAGCACCACGGCGTCCACGGCCACGCCGCGGACCTGCTCGACCTCCGAGCGGGTGGCGGGCTGGCGGTAGGCGATCACGGCGAGGGTCTCCAGCGCCGGCTGGGAGAGCTTGGGCGGCCGGCTCTTCACGCCCACGAAGGCGCGCAGCCACGGGCCGAACTCCGGCTTGGTCACGAACTGCCAGGAGCCGGCGACGCACGCCAAGGTGTAGCTCCGCCCGGCCGCCTCATGCTCGGCGGCGAGCCCGGTGAGCGTTTCCTCCAGCTTCTCCGGCGGCAGCTTGCGGCAGGCCTTGACGTGCTCGGGCGCGCCTTCCTCGTCGGCCGCCTTGGTCAGGGTGTCACGCAGTTCGGCCACCGAAAGCGGCTTCGGCGAGGCGATGAGCAGCGATTCGAGGATGAACTTCAGTTCCATGAAGAAGAGCTGTTGGACCATCGGAAAGGGGCGTTCATGGCGGTCCGCCTAGGCGGGCTGCGGGGCGTCGTCGCCGGCGAGCGGGATGGCGGCAGGCAGGCCGGAAGGATCGGCGGGCGGCTCCGCGGGGGGCGGGGTGAGGACCGGCGGCGGTGCGGGCTCGACCTCGATGTCGCCGAACTCGTCGCCCTGGGTGAGCACGATCTGCTTCATGCGGGTGAGCTCCAGCATGGCGAGGAAGATGCACACGACCTCGGTGCGGGAACCGGCGCGCTCGAACAGCTCGCCGAAGCGGACCCGGCCACGGTCGAGCAACAGGGCGCGGAGGACCTCGATCTTCTCGCTGACGGTGTGGGGATCGGCGTTGATCTCGCGCACGTCGTCGCGGGCCCCGAAGCGCTTGAGGATCTGGCTGACGGCATTGACCAGCTCGAAGATGGAGACCTCGCCGGGCTTGGGCCCGAGGTCCTCGACGGTGAACTCCAGCTTGCCGGGCCGGCGTTCGTAGATGTTCTCCATCTCGCCCTCGCGCACCTGCAACTGGGCGGCGGCGTCCTTGAACTTCTTGTATTCGACCAGCCGCCGGATGAGCTCGAACCGAGGATCATCCTCGTCGGTGTCGTCGCCCTCGGGCTTCACCTGCTGGTCCACCGGCAGCAGTTCGCGGCTCTTGATGTAGATGAGCGTGGCGGCCATCACGAGGAACTCGCCGGCGACCTCCAGGTCGAGGTCGCGCATCTGGTCGATGTAGGCGACGAACTCGGTGGCGATCTTCGTCAGGTTGACCTGATAGATGTCCACCTCCTGCTTCTTCACGAGGTGAAGCAGCAGGTCGAGCGGTCCTTCGAAGACCTCAAACTGGACGCGATATTCGCTCATTGGCGCCGGGACCGAGAAGTTCCGGGTCCCTCCAGCCTAGGGAAGCGAACGGATGCTTGGCAACGGCGCGTTGCTCACCGCGGGGCCGCGTGGACCGGGCCAAGGCGCAGCCAGCCGTCCGACAGGATGCGCGCCCGGAGCCCGCCATGGCCAGCCAGCTCGGCCCGTGCCCCCGGCCCGCAGGCCAGGTTCATCCAGTCGCACGGCCGGCTTTCCTCGGTCCCGAAGAAGCGGACGCCCTGGACTTGGAACTCGACGCCGATCAAGGCGTTCAGGTCCAGCCCCCGGGTGATGACGTTGCGCCGATACACGGCCGGCGAGCCGTTGGCCGCGGGGAACCGGCGGCGCAGGCGGTCGTGAACTTCTTCGGCGAAAAAAGTGATCTGTCCCTTGGCCGTGGGGTCCGGCCGGAAATAGCGGTCGCCCTCGATCCCGTGACCCGCGACGCATCGAACTTCGGTCGCATCCAGCATCGGGTGGTTGCCGGGCGGCCGCCCGTGGTGGCCCACGAAGTTGTGTCCCGGCGACCAGAACAGGCGCACCAGTTGGGCGGAATCGGGAGGCAAGGCCGGGGCGGAACTCACGCGCGACAAGGAGTAGAAGCCCGGGGCCGGTTTGTCAGGCACGGCGCGGCCCCGGAATCTTTCTCGTTCCCATGACCGCGACTTGTTCCGGTTGCGGGCGGGTGACCTGACCGTGGCGCCCGGCGTTCTGCCGGCTCGCGGACTCGGGCGGGGCGCATCTTTCCACCGTGGCTGGGCAGTCAGGCGGAGCCATGGAGTAGCTGCCGACGTGAGTCGGTGGCAGCCACGTCGCGCCGATCGGCACGCCCACGGACTTACGTCCGCAGCTACTGCGCGAACCGGCCCCGCTGGCCACGATGAAATGATGCGCCCGACTCGGCCCCCATTCCGGCTGATTCCTTGACGCCTCCCGGAAATCCCCGTAGCGCCGACGGAAGTGCGGCGAACATTCCAACGTGGGCTGCTCATCCTGTGCCTGCTGGGCTGCTTGGTCCCTTGGGTTTGGTGGTCCGGTGTCATCGGGCCGGCCCATCGGGCGGACACCGGGACCCCGGCGCTGCCGGCCGCCCCGATTGCCTCGGCCGTGGCGGCGACCGCCGCGGCCCCGGTCTCGCCGTCGTCCCCTGTCCTCGCCGCGCAACCTACGCCCGGCCAACGGGCGTATCGCCTGGTGCTGGCCGGTGACACGCTGGCGCTGGAAGCGGCCGAGGATCTCCGCGGTAAGTTCCGGCGTCGTCGAGGGCCGTCGGCTTGGGCGCCGGGAATGCTCTGTTGCCGACTGCTGGACGCCGAGCAACGGGTGCTGGCGGAGGAGACGCTTCCGCCGCCAGACCGCACCTGCGTGGTCTTGGACCCGCACATCACCGGTCCCGCCGGACCACCGCAGCCGACGGTGCTGACGGCCGAAGGTCCGGTGGTGTTCCAGGTGCGTTTGCCGAAGCTGGCTGCCGCCACCGAACTGAAGGTCTATCGGCTGGCCGGCACCGACCGGGCCGCGCTCGGCGCCGAACCCGTCGGCACCTTGCTGGGCTCCTTCCCGCTGAACTGATGAACTTCGCCGTCCGATTGTTTTGGCTGCTGGCCTTCGCGCTGGGTGCGCTGGCCCAGACGGCCACGCTGGTTCCCGTCGAGGAAAACGGCGCGCGGGACCGGCGCATCAACCTTGTGTTCCTCTCCGAAGGCTACACCCAGGCCAGTCTGCCCAAGTTCGCCGGCCACGTGCAGCAGGTCGTCGACTTCCTCTTCGCCCGCGAGCCGTGGCGCCAATACCGTTCCTATTGCAACGTGTATCGCATCGAGGTCGCCTCCAACCAGGACGGCTGCGACAACGGCGCCACCAGCGGCGCCGGCGGGCTGCGCGACACCTACTTCAGCACCGGCTTCAACAGCTCCGCGGTGGAACAGCTCCTCACCTTGGCCGGCCCCGGCTCCAGCCGCGCCTACGGACTCCTCAACCAGCACCTGCCCGAATACGACGTGCCCATCATCCTGGTGAACGACACCAAGTATGGCGGTTCCGGCGGGCCGCTGGCGGTCGCCTCCGTCAACGCCTTCAGCGCTGCCATCACCGAGCACGAGCTGGGACATTCCTTCGCCAACCTGGCCGACGAATACGACCTGCAGTTCACCGGCTTCAATCCGACGGAGATGCCCAACAACACCGCGGAAACCGACCGCGACAGGATCCGTTGGCGCCACTGGATTGCGGCCGCCACGCCCGTGCCGACGCCGGAAACCGCCGCGTTCGACACCGCGGTCGGCCTCTTCGAGGGTTCGATGTATCGCACCAATGGCTGGTATCGACCGCACCTCAACTCGCTGATGCGCAACCTGAACCGGCCGATCGGGGCCGTGAACCGCGAGCAGTTCGTGCTCAATTTCTACCAACGGGTCAGCCCGATTGAAGGCAGCGAACCGTCCAACCAGGACCGGTCCGTCACCGGCTTCGAGGTTCTCCGCTTCCAGGTCACGCCCAAGCAGCCCGCCGCCGGCCCCGCGCTGGTCACGCGCTGGTTCGTGGACGGCGCGGAACAGCCCGGCGCCACGGAATCCGTCTTCGAAATCAGCTCGGAAGCCATGGGCAACGGCGCGCATTCGGTGATGGCCACGGTCAGCGATCCGACGGACTTCGTCCGGCTGGACCCGTCCGGGTTGTTGGCGAAGTCCGTCTCGTGGGCGCTCACGCTCAGCGGGCAACTGCCGCCGGACGTTGCCGGGTGGCGGGCCGCTTTCGGCCCCGACGCGGCCAATCCGGCCGGCGACGGGCTCGCCAATCTCATCAAGTATGCCCTCGGCCTGAACCCGGCCGAAGTCGCCCCGGCCGACCGGTTGCCGACGTTGGCCGAGGTCGACGGTTTCCTCGCGCTCAACATCCCGCGCCGGAATCGCCGGGCGGATGTCGATTACGTGGTCGAGTTCAGCAGCGACTTGCTGACTTGGTCGGCCGGCCCCGGCCAGACTGTGACCGTGATCGACGAGGAGCCCCGTTTGCTCGTCCGTGATGTCGTGCCCGCCGCGGACCTCGGCCAACGGTTCCTGCGGCTGAAGGTGCAAGTTCGCTGAGCGAATCAGGGCGTGGGCAAGGCGCGGACGAGTTCCGGGAAGCGGCAGCCGGCGCACCGCGCATCGGCCCGGTCGCAGAAGTCGCGCGCGATCTGGAGCAACCCCTGTTGCGCGGCCGCGGTGCGCGGAAACCGCCGGGCACTGCCGCCAAACAGGCGGGCGCGGGCCAGCTTGAGCACCGCGTTGTCCTCGCCGGCCGGCCAGGCGAAGTGGCGGCGTTCCACCTCCCGCAACACCGCCTCGTTGCCGCCGGCCGCGGCCCGCGCATGGAGCCACGGAAGGACCACGTTCAAGGCAAGGTCGGTGACCCGCGGCGCGCCCAGCAGGGTTTGGTTCTGGCGCAGCGTGGGTGAGCGGAGCGTCCAATGGCGCGCCCAGAAACTGTCCGGCTCCGGCGCGGGCGCCAGGGCCGCCAGCAGGCGTTCCGCGAAGGAATCGTTGTCCGCGCCTTCCGCCAGCCAGCGCTCCAGCCGACGCGGAAGATCGGCGGCCGCCAGCCAGCGAGCCGCCAACGCCAGCCGGCGGTGTGGGTGGTTGGCGGGACGAAGCCCGGCGAATTCCCACACCGTCCGGGGCAGCACGTGTTCGGACCAGGCGTCCTGTTCCCGCCACCAAATGTCCCAAAGTGTCCGGGCGTGGCCGGCGTTGTCCCCGGGCGGCAATTGTCCGGGCAGCAGGCCGGCGAGCCCGAGCAGGCGGGCTTCCCAACGCAGCGGATCGCCGCAGGGTTCCGGGGCAACTTCGGGCGGCGCGGCGGTGGTGAGTTCCGCGAGCCGGCGCATGGGCCAGGTGTTGTGCCGGTAGCCGAGGGCGGTGAAGAGCCCTTCCCACAACGCGCGTTCCCAGCCGGCGTGCCGGGCGCGCAGGGCGAATTCGCCCGCCTTGCGCCGCAACCGAACCTGCGCGGCCTGGTGCAGCAGTTCCGCGAGCGTGGCGGCGTCCACGGCCGCGAGCGGGGCGCAGCATTGGCCGGGCGTGGTGGCGGGCAGGGTGGTTTCCGCCTCTTCGGCCAGCCACGGCGCCAACTCGGCGAGCGGGGCTTCGAGAAAGGGCGCCAGCGCCAGCACCGGTGGCCGGAAGTCGCGCACCGGGGCTTCCCAGACCACGTGGAGGATGACGCCGGCATAACGCGCGTCCCGGTCATGCCCGTGGCCGCGCCAGCCGCCGACGCCGAGATCCACCTCGACCTCGCCGCTCAGCGGCGTGTCCCCGCCGAACTGGATGACCGCGCGTTGGAAATCGGGTCCGGGTCCGCGATTCCAGAAGCCGGGGTGCAGCACGCGGATCGGCCGGCCGTCGAGGCCGCGGAGTTCGTCGCGACGCAGCCGCTGGTGCCGCCAGATCTGTTGGAGCCAACGTTCCGGCAACCGGTCCGGTCCGTCGGCCACGGCCGCCGTCGGAGCGGTGGGAGCCGGCCGCCAGCGGAGGTAGAAATCGGAAGGCAGCTGGGGCATGACGCCAAGTGGTTTCCGGGCTTCGCTGGGGAGCGTCAAGCCGGCAGTGCCGGCCGAGCCCGATGTGTGGGCATCATTTCAATGGGGGCACCGTGTCCGGATCGCGCGGTAGCCGCGGACGTAAGTCCGTGGGCGTGGTGTCCGGCTCGGCAGGACTGCCACCGACTCACGTCGGCGGCTACCGCGGGGGCTCCGGCGGCCGGCTCAGCCACGGTGAAACGATGCGTCCGCCCGATGCGGGGAAGTTTCCCGGAATCCGGCGCTGACGACGGGCAGCGCCTTCGCTAAGTTTCGCGAGTGCGTCCGGCTGACACCAACGCCAAGACCGTGGTTCGACGGGGGCTGGACCTGATCGAGCGGATCGGCAATCGGTTGCCGGATCCGGCGATCATCTTCCTGCTGGCGTTGCTGCTGGCATTTGTCCTGTCCGCGGTGCTGGCGCCGGTGCGGTTCACGGAGACGGACCCGCGGACGATCCAGCGGGACGCCGCCGGGCAAGTCGTGGCGGCGACGCCGATCGCCGTGAAGAATCTGCTGACGGGAGAGAACCTCGTGCGGTTCCTGGCCCGGATGATCCGCACGTTCACCGAGTTCCCGCCGTTGGGAATCGTGCTGGTGGCGATGCTGGGTGTCGGTCTGGCCGAACAGACGGGCTTCATCCAGGCCGGGATCAAGTCCCTGCTGCGGCTCACGCCGAAGTCGCTGCTGACCCCGATGCTGACGCTGGTCGCGATCGTGAGCCATTCCGCGGGGGACACCGGGTTCGTGCTGGTGGTGCCGCTGGGCGGGGTGGTGTTCGCGGCGGCCGGCCGGCAT
>JBIIUN010000448.1:0-4074 GCA_044339945.1 Kapaibacterium sp. (SeqCode) | reverse complement strand
CGGTAAAAGTGCCGCCCGAAACGGCGGTGCTGAAGCCCGCCTCGCTCAGCAGCAGGCCGGACACGTCGTCCGTCGCGCTGAGGGCGGCTCCCGCGTTGGCGGCCCCGCGCTGCGCGGCGCTGGTGGCCAGTTGGGTGACATTGAAAGCATAGCTGCCCAGCGGCGTGCCGGCGGAAACGGTGGCCGACGCCGCGGCGGTGTCGGAGACGGTGGCGGCGCGGCTCCCGAAGAGGGTGCCGTCGGTCAGCGCCTTGACCCGATTCATCAGGACCTCGAGCTGGGTCTTGATGCTGCCGTAGGCGTTGTTCCGCTGTTCGAGCTTGTTCTGGTCCGAAAGGAGGCGCGTCTGCGGCTGCCGTTCCACTTCGGACAGCTGGTCCACCAGGGCCTTCCAGTCAAAGCCTGAAGCCAGACCTGCGACTCCTAGATCCATGGGTTTCCTATCGGCACGGTTACGGGGCGGCTTTAGTCCGGCCGGATTCGGCCGATTTCAAAAGGTCCTGGCGGCACTCGCCGCCAGGACCAGGGACTTCGCGATCCTGCCTTGGCTGCCTATTGGAGCAGACGAAGCGCGGACTGCGAAGTGGAGTTCGCCTGGGCGAGCATCGCGGTGCCTGCCTGGACCAGGATGTTCAATTTGGCGAAACTGGTGCTCTCCTCCGCCACGTCCACGTCCTTGATGCGGCTATTGGCGGCGGCGAGGTTGTCCTTCAGCACGGCGTTCTGTTCCGAGTAGCTGTTGAGGACGGAGATGTTGGCGCCAACGGTCGCGCGGTCGGTGGACAGCGTGTCGATGGCGGTCTTGATGTTGCCGAGGGCGGTGGCCGCATTGGCCGCGCTGGTGAGGTCGTCGCCGGTGAGGTCGTAGGCGGCGCCGTCAATGCCGGTAGCCGTGGTGGTGTTGCCGTCGCTGTCCACGGTGACGTCCAGATCGGTCGCGTCGAAGAGGGACACGCCATTGAAGTCCTTGGTTGCGAGGTCGTTGATGTAGGCACCCAGTTTCTGGAACTCCGTGTCATAGAGACCACGGTCGGTGTCCGTCTTGGTGACGTCCTGGGCCAGCACGCTGAGCTCGCTCATGCGATCCATCGCCTTGCTGACCTTCTGGAGGAACCCGTCCTGGGTTTGGGCGAACGAAACGGCGTTGCCGATGTTCGAACTGGCCGCCTTGATGCGGCTGATCTGTGCGTCGAAGCGCGTCGAGACCGCCAACCCAGCAGCATCATCCTCCGGCGAGATAATCTTCGATCCGGAGGACAAACGTGACAGCGATTTGCTGAGGGCTGTGGACGATTCCGACAGGAGGCGGGAGCTGGTGAGCGCCGCCGTATTGGTATTGATGACCATATGAGACTCCTTCCTTGAGTCACCCCTTGCGGGGGTTTGATTCGCGGCATCCTTGCCGCCGGTGGATTTGAATGGGCCCCACCTTTTTCCCTGTCGGCTTTTTGGGCTGCCGACCGCCTGTCTTGCGACAACTGGGTCATCGGAAGCCCCCGGAAATACTTTAGCACCGCATGGACACCTCCCCGGCTCCGACACCGCGCTTGTTTCCCGCGCAGGCCGCCGGCACGGTCGACTCCGCCGTCACCAACCCGCCCGCATCCGCCATGGAAAACGTCGCCGAACTGGGAAACCTGCAGTCCGCCCAAGCCCGACTGGACGCCGGTGACCTTGCGGAAGCCGAGCGGCTGGCCCGCGCGGCGCTGGCCGTGCGCCCGTTTCATCCGGCGGCCGCCTTGCTGCTCGGTCACGTCATGCAAGCTGCTGGCAACAGCGCCCAAGCGCGCCAATGGGCCTCCTTGGCTGCCACCTGGGCGCCACGCTGGGCGGCGCCTCGCGAGTTCCTCACCTCACTGAACGATGGCGTTCCCGCGGGACACCAACCCGAAGTGCCGCCCCCAGAAACGCCGCCCCGCCTGACGATCTGCCTCATTGCCAAGAACGAGGAACGATTCCTTGGGCAGTGCCTCGCCTCCGTGCGCGGCTTGGCCGAACAGATCGTGGTGGTCGACACCGGCTCCACCGATCGCACGGTGGCCCTCGCCCGCGAGTTCGGCGCCGAAGTTCACCACTTCGCCTGGACCGACGACTTCAGTGCGGCGCGCAACGCGGCCCTGAGCCATGCCCGCGGTTCGTGGGTGCTCGTGTTGGACGCGGACGAGGAACTCCCGCCGGACCAGCACGCCCACCTGCTCCGCGACCTGAACGACGCCGAGGCGGCCGCGTTCCGCCTGCCCATCATCAACGTGGGCGAAGACGCGGGCGGCGCGAACTACGTCCCGCGGCTGTTCCGCAATGTCCCCGGCGCCCATTTTGTCGGGCGGATCCACGAACAGGTCTTCGCCAGCGTCCTGGCCGTCGCCAAACCATGGGGCCTCAGCGCGAAGCTCGGCACGGCCCGTCTCCGGCATCACGGCTACACCGCCGAGATCACCCGCGAACGCGGCAAAGTCGAACGCAACCTCCGCCTCCTGCACCAGGCCACCCGGGAGCGCCCCGCGGATGCCAACCTGCGGCTGAACCTCGGGCTGGAACTGGTTCGCTCCGGCGAATTGGAGGCCGGACTGGAATCCTACCGCGCCGCGTTTGAGCTCCTCTCGGCCCAGCCGCCGGGCGAAGTCGTCCCGGAGCTGCGGGAAACCCTGCTCAGCCAGTTCACGACTCACCTCTTCAAGGCCGGGCGGGCCAGCGAAGTGGTGGCCTTGCTGCGGTCGCCGCTCGCCACCACCGGCGGACTCACGGCCTCGCTCGACTTTGCGTTGGGACTGGCGCAATTCGAACGCCGGGAGTTCCGGGAAGCAGCCCGGCACTTGCGGCAGTGCATCGACCGCCGACACGAACCGGGGCTGACTCCCGCAAACCCGGACATCCATACCGCCGTTCCCAGCCATTGCCTTGCGCTCAGCCTGATCGAACTGGGCGATTCCGCCGCGGCCGAAGTCGCCTTCCGGGACGGACTCACCAACGGCCGGAAGGACGAATCCCTCCGGCTCGATTACGCCCGCTTCCTCGCCCGGCGCGATCGTCCGGTCGAGGCGTTGGAACTCCTGCATGCCACCGTGGCCGCCAACGCGGGCTGTGCGGCCGCCTGGAAATTGGGTGGTGAACTGGCGCTCAGCCGACCGGAATACCTGGAATTCGCCCGTGACTGGACCGGCGAGGCGCTCAAAGCCATTCCGGCCGACCTGGCGCTGCAAACCCTCCGCGCCGAGGCGCTGCTACTCAGCAACAGCGCACGGGCGGCACTTGAGCTGTGGCGCCCGCTCGCGGCCAGCAATCCCGCCGTTGGGTTGCAAGCCGCTTGGTTGCTCTGCGAACTCATCGCTGACAAAACCGCGGTTCTGCCGCCGCCGACCGACGAACCGGCCGTCAGCCGCGCATTCCTGGAGTGGTATCGCCGGCTCATCGCTTTCGGGGCGGGCGAAACGGTGCAACTCGTGCACAACCAATTCGCCGCCTTGCGCCAAACCCTTCCAAGCGCTGCCGGGGTCGTTGCGGGCGTGATGGCCCAACTCAAGGACTGAGTCCCGGCCGGGCCGAAGTCGGCGACGCAAAAAAAGAGCCCGGTGGAGTTGGAATCCACCGGGCCTTGAAGGGCTCGCGCCTCGCTTAGCCGATCAGTTTGAGGACCGATTGCGGCGTCTGGTTGGCCTGCGCCAGCATCGCCGTGCCGGCCTGGACCAGAATGTTGTATTTCGCAAAGGAGGAGCTTTCCTCGGCCACGTCCACGTCCTTGATCCGGCTGTTCGCCTGGAGGAGCGTGTCCTTGAGCACCGACAACTGGTCGTTGTAGGAGCCGAGGACCGAGATGTTGGCGCCGACGCTGGCGCGGTCGCTGGCCACGGCATCAATGGCAGTCTTGATGTTGCCGAGGGCGGTGGCGGCATTGGCCGAACTGGTGAGGTCGTCAGCAGTCAGGTCATAGGCCGTCCCGTCCACCCCGGTGGTGGTGACGACGTTGCCGTCGCTGTCGGTCGTGACGTCCAGGTCGGTTCCGTCGAAAAGGCTGATCCCGTTGAAGTCCTTGCTCGCCAGGTCATTGACATACGTGGCGAGTTTCTGGAACTCGGT
>JBIIUN010000118.1:0-11379 GCA_044339945.1 Kapaibacterium sp. (SeqCode) | reverse complement strand
CCAGCACTGCCAGCTCACCCATACGATCCATCGCCTTGCTGACCTTCTGGAGGAACCCGTCCTGGGTCTGGTTGAACGACATCGCGTTCCCCAGATTAGATTTCGCCGCCTTGATCCGGCTCACCTGCGAGTCGATGCGCGTGGCAACTGCCAGGCCGGCCGCGTCGTCTTCCGGGGATATGATTTTGGATCCCGACGAAAGCCGCGAGAGCGACTTGCTCAGCATGTTGCTGGCGTCCGACAAGAGACGCGAACTGGTAAGGGCGGAGGTATTTGTATTGATGACCATAACTCAATCCGTGAGTAGCCCCTTTCGGGGCGGTTATTTCTCGCGGCGTCCATGCCGCGGACGAACTGTTGGAGGGGACGTTCGACGTTCTCCCCACCGGCTTTCAGGGCAACCGGCGGCCAACTACACACCATCCTCATCGGCGGCACCGCGGGGAACTTGAGCGGCAATTGCGAGACCGGTGCCGGAATGTTCTCCCCCACTTTCGGGGTTTCCCACGCTCAAGCCCGGGGCGATTTCGCCGATGGCTTGCATGCGGCACCAAGCGCCCCAGCAGGATCCGTGTTGAACTCAATCGCCATCACACTGCCCCCCGACCTCAATGCCGGCCACGAGACGGAAGTTCTCGCCGGCTGGTGGTCACGGCTGTTCGACCATTCGGACGACGCCCAATTCGTCTGCCGGGCCAGCGGCGAGATCATCCGGCTCAACCGGAAGGCGGTCCGCCTGTTCGAGCGTGATCCGGCGGTGGACGGACCGGAAATTCATCTGGGTGAAATCGTCGGTGCCGAGGTCGCCCACCAGATCCTCCCCCTTTTCCAGAGCCACGCCACCGGGAGCGAGACCCTGCCCGATGTCCCCATCGAACGGGAGGGGCGGCCCGCCCTGCTGGCGGAGCTGACCGTGGCCAACCTCGGCGACGGCTGCTGGTTGCTCACCGTCCGGGATGTCGGTCGCCGACACCGCATGGAGTCGCACGTCCAGCGGCTGGTGACGGCGATGGATTCCACGCCGGACGTCATCTACCTGACCGACACCGACGGGAAGATCACGTTCGTCAATTGCGCCTTCCAGACGACCACCGGCTACTCGATCGAGGAGGCGCTGAACCGCCCGCTCAGCTTCCTCCGCGCCCCCACCGAGGCCGCGCGCATCACCGAATACAGCGCCCACCTGCGTTCCGGCCTCGAATGGCGCGGCGAACTGCTCAACCGCTGCCGGGATGGCCGGACTTACCCGGTGGACGTGACGTTTTCCCCGGTGTTCACCCCCCGCGGGGAATTGCTGGGCCACGCCGGCTACGAGCGCGACATCAGCGCGCAGCGGGCGCTGCAGCGGGAGCTGGAACTGCGGCATGACTTCGTCCGCAGCATCATCAATTCCATCGACGCCGCGATCTACACGTTGGACCGCGACTTTTGCCTTACCGACGTGAACGACGGCTGGCAGAAGCTGCCGCCCGAGCACGGCTCGCTCTGCCTGAGCGGGGCGCCCTTGCCCGGTAAGCCGCTGCTGGACTATGTGCCCGACGAAGCGCGCCGCCGCGAACTCAAGGAGCTGCTAACCGGGGTGCTCCAGACCCAGGATTCCAAGGAACTCCAGTCGGCCACGCCCGACGGCCGGCATTGGGCGGTCAAGATTTCGCCGTGGACCCATGCCGGCGTGGTCAAGGGCCTGATTTACGCCGTCACCGACCAGACCTCGTTCCACCAATTGCAGGCCCAATTGTTCCAGGCGCAGAAGATGGAGACGCTCGGCGCCCTCGCCGCGGGGGTCGCCCACGACTTCAACAACCTGATCCAGGTCATGCTCGGCAACACCGGCCTGCTGCTGCTCGAAACCCACCTGCCCGCCGTCTGGATCAACGGCCTCCAGCAGATTGATGCGGCGGCCAAGCGCGCGGCCGAGATCACCCGCCAGCTGCTGTCGTTCAGCCGGCCCGGCACCGACCACGCCGAGAGCTTCGAGCTGAACCAGTTCCTCCGCGAAACCGCCCAGCTCGCGCGGCGTTCGCTCCACAGTCGCGTCAACATCCTGTTCGATCCCTGCCCCGCGCCGCTGTTCGTGAAGATGGACACGACGCGCACCCACCAGATGGTGCTCAACCTGTGCGTGAACGCCCAGGACGCGATGCCCAATGGCGGCACGCTCACGATCTCGACCACGCCGGTCGCGCTCAACCCGCAGCAATCGACCCGCACCGGCAAACCGGTCGGCACCGTCTTCGTGCGGTGCAGTGTCTCGGACACCGGCACCGGGATTCCGGCCGAGGTCCTGCCCAAGATTTTCGAGGCGTTCTTCACGACCAAGGGCGCCGGCAAGGGCACCGGCCTGGGCCTGTCGATCGTGCATTCCGCCGCCACGGAAGCCCACGGTTTCGTCGAGGTCGAAAGCGAGTTGGGCCGGGGCACGACCTTCCACATCTACCTGCCCGCGGCCGAAGGCACCGCCAAGGCGCCGGCCAAGGAAGCGCCCAAGCCGGCCCGCCGGGGCACCGGCTGCATCCTGATCGTGGACGACGAGGAATCGATCCGCACCTTCAGCCAGCGGCTCCTGAAAAGCGCCGGCTTCGAGGTCCACCTGGCCCGCGACGGGGAAAATGCGCTGGACCTGCTGACACGCGGCGAGTGCAAACCCAACCTGATCCTCACGGACTATCACATGCCGAACATGTCCGGCATCGAGCTGATCCGCCGCGCCTCCGTCCTGCAACCGGACCTCAAGTTCGTCCTCGTGTCCGGCTATCTGGATGACGACACCCGGCAGATGGTCCGCGACGAACTGCAGGCCCGCATCCTCAACAAGCCTTACCACCTGAGCGAGGCCGTTGACCTGATGTTGGAGCTGCTCGCGCCCAAGGCCTGAGCCGGCCGCCCCGGCGATTTCCCCGTCCGTCGCCTCAAGCACCCGTCGGTGCCGCCGATATCCACCCATAGGCACATTTACCATGACCTCCCTGCCCCCTGACCTGATCGCGCAATTCGCGCAGCTCACCGACAAGATTGCGTTGGAGATGGCCTACCTCGAGCCCGGTTCGGACTCGGGGCTGCTGCCGCTCAACTGCCTGCTGGGCGAGATGGAAGGCTTGGCGGCGGACGCCGAGTTGCCCGCCACGGTGGCCGACGCCCTCCGCCAGGCCCGCTCCTGGATCGACCGCATCTTCGAGACGACGGGCCAGTTTGATGCGCCGACGATCCGGAGTTTCGCACTGTGGTCCGAATGGATGCAAAATGCCTTCACTGCCCTGGCCACCCAGCGGCCTTTACCCGAACCCGCGGAATTCGCCGCAGCGACCGCCCCGGCCGCCGCCGCACCCGAGGCACCCGCCGCCCCGGTGGACGCCACCGCCATCGAGGAATCCTTCAGCCTAAACCTGGAAAGCGACGCGGAGCTCCTGCGGGAGTTCATCAATGAGTCGCACGAGCATCTCCAGAACATCGAACTTGGCGTCCTGACCCTCGAGGAAAACCCCGCGGATGCCGACACGCTCAATTCCATTTTCCGCGCCTTCCACACGTTCAAGGGCGGCTCCGGCTTCCTGAACCTGCGGCCTGTCAATCACCTCGCCCACGAGCTCGAATCCCTGCTGGATCTGGCCCGGCAGCAGCAGCTGGCCATCACGTCGCCGGTCATCAACGTCATCTTGGCCGGGCGCGACACGTTGAAATGCTTCGTCACCGAGATCGAACGGCAACTGACGGGGCAAAACCCGGTTGCCCCCATCCTGATTCCCATCCACCAGCTCATTGGCCGGGTCAAGGCGGTGGTCGAAGGACGGGCGGAATCCGCGGCTCCAACCCAGGCGGCTCCGGTCGCCTTGGCGTCCGCCCCGCCTTCGCCCGTCGCCGCTCCGGTCGTGGCTCCAATTCTCACCCTGCCTCCGGCCGTCGCCACTCCGATCGCGGCGCCGACACCCGCGCCCGAAGCCCCCGCCGCCGCAAACGGCGGTAGCGGCACCAAGAACGCCGGTAGCGGGTTGGCGGTGAAGGTGGACACGGGCAAGCTGGACGCCCTCGTGGACATTGTCGGCGAACTGGTGATTTCCCAGTCGCTCGTGGCCCAGGACCCCAATTTGCAGGGCATCGAGAGCCAGCAGCTGACCCGTAACATGGCGCAGCTCAGCCGCCTGACGAAGGACCTCCAGCGCATCGCGATGTCGCTGCGCATGGTGCCCATCCGCTCAACGTTCCAGAAGATGACCCGGCTGGTCCGTGACTTGGGCGCCAACGAAGGCAAGCAGGTGCAACTGCTGATGGCGGGCGAGGACACGGAGTTGGACCGCACCATCGTCGAGGAGATCAGCGATCCGCTGGTCCACATGATCCGCAATTCGGTGGATCACGGCATCGAACGGCCCGAAATCCGCCTGGAGCGGGGCAAACCCGCCCTGGGAACCATCCACCTCCGCGCCTGCCACGAGGGCGGCAACATCGTCATCGAAATCCGCGACGACGGCGGCGGCCTCAACAAGGAACGCATCTTCGCCAAGGCCGTCAGCCAGGGCCTCATCAGCGCGGACGCCCAGTTGCCCGACAGCGAAATCTACAACCTGATCTTCCTGCCCGGCTTCTCCACCGCGGAAAAGGTCACGAGCATCTCCGGCCGCGGGGTCGGCATGGACGTCGTGCGCCGGAACATCGAGCGTCTCCGGGGCCGGGTCGCGATCGAATCCGAGCTCGGCCACGGTTCCAAGTTCACCATCTACCTGCCGCTGACGCTCGCCATCATCGACGGCCTCATCGTCAGCGTCGGCGGCCGGCGCTATATCCTGCCCACGCTTTCGGTCCGCGAGTCGTTCCGCCCCACGCAGCAGATGCTCTCCACCTTCAATGAGCGCGGCAACATGGTGATGGTGCGCGGCCACCTGATTCCCATGCTCACGCTGGGCGAATACTTCGGCGACCCCTCGGCGGAAACCGATCCCACGAAAGCCATCGCCATCGTGGTCGAGTCCAATGGCGGCAGCCGCTGCCTGGTGGTCGACCAACTGCTCGGCAAGCAGGAGGTCGTCATCAAGAGCCTTGGTGAAACCTTCAAGAACGCCCAGGCCCTCGCCGGCGCCGCGATCCTCGGCGACGGCCGCGTCGGGCTCATCCTCGACGTGGACTCCCTGGTCCGCCTCGAATCCGCTCCCGTTGCGCTGGCGGCGTGATTCATCAATCTACTGCTCAAGTCCGCCACATTCCTTCCGACTAATCTCACGTGCCCTGAGGGCACTACGGCAGATCCGGCAAATCCGGGACCACCACGAATACCTCCATGTTTATGCGCACCACCTCCGATACGAAGGGCGATTCCGGCCGTGGGCCGGAACGCAAGTTCCTGACCTTTGCCCTCGGCAAGGCCTCCTACGGCATCGACGTGCTGAAGACCCGGGAGATCATCCGCCTGGTGGACATTACCGCCGTGCCGCGGATGCCCGAATACGTGAAGGGCGTCATCAATCTCCGCGGCCGGATCATTCCCGTGATCGACCTGCGCCTCCGCTTCGCGCTGGCCAATGCGGACACCACCGAACGCACCTGCATCGTCGTGGTCCAGGTCAATCTTCCCGGCGGACTTTCTCTCCAGATGGGACTCGTCGTCGACGCCGTGGAGGAGGTCATCAACCTCGCCGACTCCGACATCGAGGCCCCGCCCAACTTCGGCGCCGGCCTCACCACCGATTGCATCCTCGGCATGGCCAAGGCCAAGGACGTCGTGAAGACCCTGCTCGACATCGACAAGGTCGTCGCTGCGGAAACCCTCACCGGCGTCCAACAGGCGTTCCAGTGACCCCGCATTGACCGCCCGCAGCCCCTGGCTGCCCGGCGAACACAACCCAACCGAGCGTATGAAGCCTTCCGAAACCACCCGCTTCAACGCCGGGACTCCGGCCCGCATCCGCTGTCTGCGGCGCGGCCTCCCCGCCTTCAAGTCCGCCCCAGGATGCTCTCCGATCCGGGCGCGGACCTTCGCCTTTCCATCCTCTCACCAGCCTACCTCCGTTTGTCCGCTCAAATCCGCATCCCATTCCCGTTATGAAACAGTTCACGATTGGTAAACGCATCACCCTCGGGTTCAGCACCGTCATCGCCATCACCTTGGCGGTCGGGGCCTTCGCCATCGTCGCCATGTGGCAATCGCTCAAGGGCGCCAACATCATGGCCCAGGATTACGTGCCCGAGGTGGACATCGCGTCGAGGATCAGCGCGGCGATGGCCGAGGTGCGGGTGAATGGCCGCAGTTATCAGTTTACCGGCGAAAAAACCTACCTGGAGGCGGGCCGGAAGGCGCTCGACGACGTGAAAAAGGGCGTCCAGGACGCCGAGGCATTGGCGAACAAGAGCGCCGTCCTCGTGAAGCTCAAGGAGCAGGTCAAGGATGCGCCCAAGCTGATCGCCGACTACGAAACCCTGTTGGGCGAAACCGAGAAGGCCGACCTGCGGCGCGACAAGATCCAGGCGGACGCCCTGGCCGCCGCGACCGCCGCCACCAAGGAACTCGACGACCTGATTACCGACCAGGGCGCCAAGCTGAAGCAGGAGATCGCCGACAAAAAGGACCCGGCCGCGCTCGCCGAACGGCAGACGAAGCTGATGGAGTTCAACCGTGTGGTCGACGTGCTGAACGCCGCCCGGATCGCCAACTTCAAATCCCAGGCCCAACGCGACGCCAAGATCCTGGCGGCCGCCGTGGAATCGTTCGCCCAGGCCGATCAGATCATGGTAGCCGTCCAGCCGCTGGTGAAAACCGCCGAGGGCATCCGGGACTTCACCGACGGTCGCGCCGCGCTCAAGGCCTACGGTGAGGCGTTGCAGGCCCAGATTGCCGTGGCGGCCGAAGTCGATGCCATCAGCACCCGCCGGGGCGCCGCCGCCAAGGCGGTGGAAACCTTTGCCGTCACTTTGCAGGAAGCCGCCGAGAAAGGCGCCGCCAGCGTCGCCGCGTCCTCGGCCAGCGGCCTCAGGACCGCCTCCACCGCCACCGTGCTCGGGGTTTCCGCCGCCGTGGTGATCGGCTTGGTGATCGCCTTCCTGATCGTCCGCAGCATCGGCAAGGTCCTCCGCGAGATCAGCGAGACCCTCGCCGCCGGCGCCGACCAGACCGCCAGTGCCGCAGCCCAGATTTCGTCTTCGAGCCAGAGTCTTGCTGAGGGCGCCAGTGAACAGGCCGCCAGCCTGGAGGAAACCAGCGCGTCGCTGGAGGAGATCACCAGCATGGTGAAGCGCAACGCCGAGGCCGCCGCCAAGGCCAAGGATCTCGCCGGCCAGACCCGGACCGCCGCCGACACCGGCACCAATGACATGGTCGAGATGGAAGCCGCCATGAATGACATCCGCACCTCCAGCGCCGAGGTCGCCAAGATCGTGAAGGACATCGACGAGATCGCCTTCCAGACCAACATCCTCGCCCTCAACGCCGCCGTCGAGGCCGCCCGCGCCGGCGAGGCCGGCATGGGGTTCGCCGTCGTCGCCGACGAGGTCCGCAACCTCGCCCAGCGCAGCGCCAAGTCCGCCAAGGAAACCGCCCTCAAGATCGAGGACGCCATCAGCAAGAGCGAACGCGGCGTCCAGATCAGCGGCCGGGTCGCCGCCTCCTTCACCCAGATCGCCGGCAAGACCCGCGAGGTCGACCAGTTCGTCGCCGAGATCGCCCTCGCCTCCAGCGAGCAGGCCCAGGGCATCCAACAGGTCAGCGTCGCCGTCTCCCAGATGGACAAGGTCACCCAGTCCAACGCCGCCACCGCCGAGGAGGCCGCCTCCGCCAGCGAGGAGCTGAACTCCCAGGCCGTCTCGGTCAGCCAGACCGTGGCGGAGCTCGAACGCCTCGTCGGCGGTGCCAAGGCCGCCCCGGCCGCTGAATCACACGCCCACGCCGTTCATGCCCCGGCCAAACCGGCCGCCCGGTCCAACCTCAAGTCCCCGGCACCGGCCAAGGCCCACAAGTCCAGCCACGTGAAGGCCGGCGAAGTCCATCGCCTCAGCCCTTCCGTCGCCACCGCCAGCAATGGTCATGCCCCACGGACGGCTTCCCTGCCCCTCCCCGGCGAACACAATTTCGCGGAGTTCTGAGCCCACCGAAGAGGTCTGGTTCACCAGAGCTTTTCGTAGAAAAACGCTGGTCGTCATCCAGGCGACCAGCGTTTTGCCGTCACCGGCTCAACCGCTAACGCGCCGCCCGCCCGCGGGAACGCCGCCAGGCGCCGAACGCGAGCAGGCCCGCTCCGCCGACGGCGGCCCATTCCTCGGGTTCGGGCACGGGTGTGGTGCCCGCCAACTGCGGCAGAGCCACCGAAGATTCATCACCAACGCCCCGCGCCGTGAAACGAATCAGGCCGGAGATCGTTTCCGAAGCGCCGTTGGCGATGAAATTCGGCGTCATGACTTCCGTGTCGAACAGCGCCGTTGAGAATGGTCCCGGAGTCGAATTGACGTAGTTGAAGTTTACCGGCGAACGCGTCGCCCCGCCGGTCCAATTGGCCTGGACTTCGAACTGCACAAACGAACCGGGACCGGAACCCACCACTCCGCTGATGTTCGGGAAATTGGCATAACCAAACGCCACCGGCCCGAACTGCCCGGCCATGTCCCAGGTCGCGGTAAAGTTGATGGTGACGGTCGCCGCGCCGTTCGCGTTGCCCGAGGTATCGAACTGGCTGACGCCGGAGCCACCCGGCACGTTGACGCCGAACATGGAGGGCGATTCGAGGTGCCACATCCCGGCAGCGCCGGTCGCGGCCAAGGGTGCGGGATTGCTCGCGCTGAGCTGGGTAACCGGACCGCCGGCCGGAATCGGATTCGAGGTAACTGTGGTCGTATTGCCGTCGCCCGGGTCGAAGATGAAGCTGGCGACGCCGGAATTGAAGACAGGGGCGGCGAGGGTGGAAACCGTTCCGAAAGCGGCTCCGATCAGGAGTCCGCTCATTGTATTACAACGCATGGTCTGTTTTGGAAATCGGCTACTCGGCGCCGCGAGTAGCCGGCGGCGTGCCAGTCCCACCAAAGTTTTCAGCACGCTTCGCCCGCTCTTTACGGCGCCACCCATTCCACCGGCTCCGACCATCGGCTCGGCGGCCCGCTCTTCGGCACCGCGCGGGCCCGCACCCGATAGGTGTGCCCGGAGACCAACCCGGCGACCGGCACCGCCAGCTCGGCACCACCCGTGGCCTGCCAAAGGGCCTCGATTTCGTGCCGCCACGGTTCGCGCGGAGCGACGGCGGCCCGTTTCGGGTCGGTAATCTCGGCGAGCCGCCATTGGACCGGGGCGTCGGCGGGCGTTTCGGCGGAGAATCTCAGGCTGCCCGCGCTCGGCGCGACGTTCGTGGGCCCGGCGATGACCGGAGCCGGCGGCGCAGTGTGGCCGTCCAGCAAGCGGGCCAGGAACCGTTGCCGGCGGCGGGCGAACTCCTTCATCAGTTCCGGCATCACCCCGAAGCGGTTCCCTACCTCGCTCTGATAGAACAGCCCCGGTTCGCTCTTGCCCGGATCGACGTAACGCGAGGACATGATCGGGTGGTAATCCCACTTCGCCCGGTCGGCGTCGGCGAGGGACAGCTTCGACGGCCCGTGCCAGATCATGGCCGCGTGCTCGTCGATCACCCGGCCCAGCGCCTCGGAATTCAGCAGCAGGTCGCGCAGCTCGGAAAGGCGTCGCTGATACGCCTCGCGAAACGGAGCCTTTCCGAGGATGGGCCGCATCGGCTCATTTCCGTCGCCATACATGTGTTCACCCCAGCTGAGGTCCACATCCCAGGGAACGACCTGCCAGCGATCGGCCGACAGGTTGTGGTAGAAAAAATAGTTCTTCCCCGAGCCGATGTCGTAGTGATGCGTCGCCTCCACGACGCTCCGGTAGGCGTAGTAGCGGTCGAGATCCACGTTGCCCGCCCATCCCCCGACTGCCCCCGGCGCAGCCAACGCCCGCCGGCCGAAAACGAGTTCCGCGAGGAACTTTGTGGCATCGGCGGAATCTTTCCGGTCGCCCTTCGCGAAATGCTGCGCGTGCGGCTGGAAGCCCTCGATCTTGTAGACGTTGCCGTCGGGCAATCCGTGTTCCTTCAGGAAGTCGCCGTCGATCTCCTCCACGGCGAGGTATAGGCCCCAGAAATCGCCCCGATATTGGTCCGCCGACGTTTCCGCCACCTCCGCGACCACCCGCAGGTGAACCCAATGCGTGCGCGGCGCCTCTGTCCCGGCCAGGTTGAAGAGCCGGAAGGTGACGGCCTCGAACATGCCCTGCTCGCCCCGCATTCGGTAGTCGCCCTGCTGGATGCACGCGCCCAGGTTCAGCTTGTCCCACTTGCCGGCATAGGGACGGCCGTAGAAATCCTTCGCGGCGAGCCGGTGGCCGGCGTTGAAGTTGAACTTCCACATGTTCTTCCCCATCGAGTGCCGCCAACCGCCGCCGCGGGCCCGGAACTTCACGTGGTCGTAAACCTCGCCGTCGCAGACGAACGTGCCGGTGTGCCGGTAGGCGTGACGCGGATCGTCGTCCGGGACGTCCCAGCGCGGCTTCCACATCGCTTCCTCCACGGATTTCTGCGCCGCGATCAGGTGATACACCGGCACGTTGGTCAGCACGGCCGGAGGGAAGGTCTTCACTTCCGCCGCCGCGCCGGCGCCCTTGGGATTCACCGCCCCGCGCCAGGCCGGAACCCCGTCGTAAACAAAGTAGGCGAAGTTGCCCTGCTCGTCGTCCTTGGGCGGCAACAGTTGCGCCCCGCTGGGGCCGGAACGGATGCGGTAGCGGACCAAATTGCGATGGGTCTGGATCGAGGGCGGCAACTCGGCCGTGAACGAGCCGTCGGCCTCCGCCTTCAGCGCCTGCCGGGTCCAACCCCGCTCAAACCCGGGGTCCGCCTTGGCCACGTATCGGCCGGGCAGCACGACCTGAAACTCCAGCACCGGCTCCGCGCCCGCCGGCAACCCGGCGGCGACCTTGATGCGCACCGGCTGTCCCGAACGCGGCTGAACCGGCTCGTGGCGGACCCGGACGGCCTCGGCGGCGCCGGCCATCACCATGGATGCGGCCGCCAACACCGCCAGCAAACCAACCAAGACAGTTCGGCCGAGGCGTAACGGGAAGCTGGGTGTCGGGGAACGCATGGCGGTAATCTTGCCGGATTCGGACCGACGGGAAGCCGATTCGTTCGGTCTCCCGCACCTTCCCTCCCGGCAGGACGATGCGCTGCGGCTGGAATTCCCCGGCGGAATTCACCTTCCTTGGCCGGCGGCCCACGCCCACTCTCCGGGCGAACTTCAACCACGGGATCCGCACATGAACTGGTTTTACGCCCTCAACGGTGAACAGCAGGGGCCGGTCACCCCGGAACAACTGGATCAACTGCTGGCCCAAGGCGTGATCAACGACGCCACCTTGGTCTGGCG
>JBIIUN010000050.1:0-15553 GCA_044339945.1 Kapaibacterium sp. (SeqCode) | reverse complement strand
ATGGTCTCGCGGCTGAGGGCCGGCGTGGTGAAGCGAACCTGGTCCCGTTCGGAGAGCAGTTCCTGCAACGTGCCCTGCGCCTGGATCTTGCCGCCGTAGTAGATGACCGCGCGGTCGCAGACGTCTTCCACGTCGGAGAGCAGATGGCTGCTGAGGATCACGGTCTTGCCGCGCTTGGCGAGGGCCAGGATCAGGTCCTTGACCTCGCGGCACCCGATGGGATCGAGCCCGGCGGTGGGTTCGTCCAGGATGACCAGGTCGGGATCATTGATCAGCGCCTGGGCCAGGCCGATGCGCCGCTGCATACCCTTGGAGAATTCGCCCACGGTGCGGGTGCGGGCCTGGTTCAGGCCGACCATCTCGATGAGCTGCTCGGTGCGCTGGTGCCGGTCGCCCGCGTCGAGGGAAAACAGATTCCCGAAGAAATCGAGCGTCTCGCCGGGGTTGAGGTAGCGGTAAAGGTAACTCTCCTCGGGCAGGTAACCGATCTTGGCCTTGGTCCGGACGTCGCGCGGCGACGCGCCGAAAACCGTCAGGTGACCCTTGGTCGGATACAGCAGGCCGAGGATCATCTTGATCGTCGTGCTCTTGCCGGAGCCGTTGGGCCCGAGGAGGCCGAACACCTCGCCGCGCCGGACCTCGAAATCCACGTTGTCCACGGCCCGCGCCTTGGGCCGGCCCCAGAAGTCCTTGAAGACCTTGGTTAGGCCGGTGGCCTTGATGACGACTTCGCCGGAGCCGGGGGCGGTGGACGGATTGGTCATGTTCAGAATTGGCGGTCAGTCGAAAACTTCAGGCCACCTGCGGCGTCAACGTCACCGGGGCGTCGGGGGTGCCGGCCTCGGCGGGCTTCGCCTCGGCCAGGAAGGGTTCCAGTTCCTCGCCCTGGCGGACCAGGCGGGCGCTGTTGAAGACCACGATCAGCGCGCCGGCGTTGTGCAACAGCGCCGCGACGATCGGATGCACATAGCCCATGGCGCCGGCCGTGAGCACGATCACCACGAACAGGACGCCGAACAGGAAGTTCTGGTTGATCACCGACCGGGTGAGGCGCGACAGCGTGATCAGGAACGGCAGGCGACGCAGATCGTTGTTCATCAGCGCGATGGTCGCGGAGTGGATCGCCACCTCGGAACCGGCGGCGCCCATCGCGATGCTGATGTCGCCGGCGGCCAGCGCCGGGGCGTCGTTCACACCGTCGCCGATGACCGCGACGCGGTAGCCCTTGGCCTTGCTGGCCTTCACGAACTCGACCTTGTCCTGCGGCAGGCATTCGGCCACCACCTCCTGCACCCCGATCTCGGCGGCGACCCGTTCGGCCACCGGCTTGCGGTCACCGGACACCATCGCGATGCGGCGGATGCCGGCTTCCTGCAATTGCCGGATGGCCTGCGCGGCCTCGCCCCGGACCTGGTCCTGCAAGCCCACCCAGCCGACGCACTGACCGTCCTTGGCAATGAAGAGGAGGCTGAAGCCGGCCGTCTCGTCGAGGTCCACGGTCTTCATCAGGTCACCGGGAATTCCTTGGTCCCGCAGGAACGCCGCGCGGCCAACCATGACCTTGGCACCCCCCACGTTGGCGGTGACGCCTTTGCCGGCAACTTCCTTGAAGTCGGTGACCTCGGCGTAGGGCACTCCGGCTTCGTCGGCGAGCTGCACGAGCGCCTTGGCGGTCGGGTGGTTGGAAAAGCGTTCCGCACTGGCCGCGAACCGGAGCAGTTCCGCCGGCGCCAAATCCCCGACCGGATTGAGCCGGCTCACCACCAGCTTGCCGGTGGTTAGCGTGCCGGTCTTGTCGAAGACGAACGCCGTGATGCGCGCGGCCGCCTCGAGGTCGGCGATGTTCTTCACCAGGATGCCGAGCCGGGCGGCGGCGCTAAGCGCGGCGACCATCGCGGTCGGAGTCGCAAGGATGAAGGCGCAGGGACAGGCGCCGATCAGCACGCTGATGACGCGGTCGAGGTCCTTGGTGAAGGCCCAGACGAGCGCGGCCATGACCAGCACCAGCGGCGTGTAATAGCCGATGTATTGGTCCACGATCCGCATGAACGGCAGCTTGGTCTTTTCCGCCGCCAGGATCAGCTCGCGCACGCGGCCAAGGGTGGTGTTCTCACCGGCCTTGGTCACCTTGACCTCAAGAGCGCCGTTCAGGTTGATGGTGCCGGCGAAGACTTGTTCGCCTGGTCCCTTGTCCACCGGAAGCGACTCACCGGTGATGTTCGCCTGGTTGACCGAGCCCTGGCCGGTCGCGATCACGCCGTCGGCGGCGATGTTGTCGCCGGGCCGGATGCGGATCGTGTCGCCAACCTTGAGTTCGCTGGCCGGAACTTCCTCCTCCTTGCCATTCACGAGTCGGCGGGCCTTGGTGGGTGTGAGCTTGATGAGCGATTCGATCGAGGCGCGGGCACCGGCGGCGGTGCGGGTCTCGATGATTTCACCGAGCAGCATGAAAAAGGCGACGATGCCCGCCGTCTTGAAGTCGCCGGTGGCGGCCGAGGCCAGCACGCCGAGCGCGACGAGTTCGTTGATGCTGAGGAGGCCCTTCCGCAGGTCGCGGACCGCGACCAGGATGATTGGGTAGCCGAGGATGACCGCGCCAATCATCGCGCTGACACCGGCGATGGTCTTGCCGTTCGGGAACACCCATTCGATCACGAAGGCGTTCAGCACCAGGATCAGGCCGACGAGCGTCTGCGTGAGCTTCGTGTTGGTGTGCGAATGCTGCAGACCACCGTGGTCGTGGCCGCAATCGCAGTCGGCGGGTTGCTTTTGCTGGGAGAGAAGCGAGGTGACTTGCATGGCCTCAGGGGATCTCGGAATTCAGGTGCGGAAGTTCAGGCGACGTCAACGGGCCGGTTGGCCGCCGGGTCCGGTGACGCCGGGCGCTTTCGGCGTGAGGGGCTCGCGGTTGAGCTGGATACGAATTTCGCGCGACTTGGAATCACTGCGTTCGGGCAGGAAGAATTTGTCGGTTGCGTTGGTCAGCACCTCCGCGGTGGCGGCGGTCAGGAGCCGCTGGCGGAACAGGTCGGGGGCGCGGTTGTAGGAAACCAATTGATCGCTGAAGAACTTTGCCTCGGCGGAAACCGCCTGCACGAGCAGGTTGCTGGCGACCATGCCGCCGGCGCGGATGGCGGCGGCCTCGCCATCGGCCTTGCGGACGGTTTCGTCGGCGTAGCCCTGGGCCTCGCTGATCTTCTTGGAACGGTCCTGTTCCGCGGCAATCACGGCATCGAAGGCGCTCTTCACGTAGAGTGGGGCTGAACGTTCGACCTCCAGCGTGTCGAGCGTCACGCCGAGGTTCTCCTTCACGATCCACTGTTCCATCCGCTGCCGCACCGCGTCGTTGAACGCGGACACGTCCTTGTAGAGCGCTCCCTCGGCGGAGAACCGCGCGCTCGCATGATAGACGGCATTGTTCAGGGCGTTCACCAGCAGGTTGGTCGCGTTCGAGAACTTGAAGGCGTAGGTCACCGGGTCGGCGATGCGATACTTCATCGTCGCGCGGACGTGCAGGATGTTGCCGTCACCGGTCAGCGTGTGGCCCTCGAACGCGGGTGAAATCGTCGGATTACCCATGGGCAGCGAACCGGTCGCTTCTTCTTCCGGGGTGATCGCATACCAGGCATGGCTGGCACGGACCGTCTTGGTCTCGCCAACGCGGAGCCGGACGATCTCGTCGATCGGAAAGGGCAGGGCCCAGTGGAGTCCCTGCCGCTTGAGCATCTCCGCCCCGGTGCCCAGCGGTTTGCCGAAGCGCAGGACCACCGCGACCTCGTTCGGGTTCACCGTGAACACACAGGAGGCGACGAAGGCCGCCACCAACGCCACGGCGAGGACGCGCACCAGCAGGAAGCTGCTACCCAACGCCTCGTTCAGCGCCTGGCTGGACGCGTCGTCGGCACTCGTCACCGGCGTGGGCGTCAGCTTGAGCTGGCCGGACTTTTTCGGTTGGTCGCTCATGGCCGGTTACTTGGAGGTGCCGGCCGGGGCCTTGTCGCCGGTCAGCAAATTGAAGGGCGTGGTGCGCTGGTCGAGGATGATCGTGGCGCGGTCCTTGAGCGATTCCTTGAGGGCCTTGATCTGGAGCAGGTAGATGGCGAGGTCCGGCTTCTGCTCGAACACGGCGTAATCCTTGGACGCCTGTGACTCCGCTTCGCCGATGATCCGGAGCGCGTCGGCGTCAGCCTTCGCCAAGAGTTCGTCGCGCTTGCGGTTCGCCTCGCTGCGGATCTCAATGGCCTTGGCCTCGCCCTCGCCGGTGAACTGCTTCACGAGGCGTTCCCGTTCGGAACGCATCCGCTCGAAGACCTTGCCCGTGATCGCCTCGGGGAGGCCGAGCTGCTTGATGCCGACAACCTCGACGCTGAGGCCGTAGGTGTCCTTGGCGGAACCTTGGATTTCCTTGAGCACCTCCGCCTCGAACTGCTCGAACTTCACGAGTTTCGGATCGGGCGAGACGAAGTCGCTGAAATTGTAGCGGCCAATGACGGCGTTCTTGGCATTGCGGACCAACCCTTCGAGCTGCTGCTCGGCCTTGAGCGGGTCGCCGTTGAAGCGTTCGAGGAAAATCTTCGGGTCGCTGATCTTCCAGCCCACGAAGAGGCTCACGAGGATGTTCTTGGCGTCGCGCGTCGTGGTCTGCTCGAACTTCCGCTCGAAGTTCTGCAGTCGGTTGTCGAACCGGTAGATGTTCTGGATCGGCCACGGCAGGCGGAACTTCAGGCCGGGCTCGGTGTGGCTGGTCGAGTATTTGCCGAAGGTGGTCACCACGGCGACCTCGGTGCTGCGGACCTGAAAGGCGAACAGCACGGCGAGGAAGATCACCAGCAACAAACCACCGATGACGAGGGAGAGACGGGTCTTTTTCACGGGACGAACGGGGCAAAAATCAGAGTTTAAAAAGGGAGCTTACTGGGCGGCCAACGCGGCCGGGTTCATTTCTTCTTGGTCGGGTCCTCCAGGTAGAGGTCGGTCATGTCCTGCCGCAGTTTGTCTTCCAAGTTGAACTGGATGACGTCGGTGGTGTTGGTCGGCCCAAGCACCAGCTTGCGGGTGGGGCCCAGCGACTTTGTCAGCGTGTCGAGGTAAGTCCGCTGCATGAAGACCTTGGGCGAAGCCTGGTAGGCGGCCAATTGGTGCGCGAACTGCGCCGAGCGGCCGGACGCCTCGCCGGTCAGCTTGGCGGCCCGGGCCTGCGCGTCGTTCAGCTTACGGGTCGCGTTGGCGGCCGCGTTCGGCAACGTCTCCGCCCGGTAGCCTTCCGCTTCCAGAATCTTGGCTTCCTTCTGGGCGATGGCGCCGATGACCTGTTCGTAGGCCGAGGCCACCTGGTTTTCCTTGGTCCCCATCGGCGGATGAATGTCCTGCAGGCCGACGAAGACGATTTCCGTGCCGAGCTTAAGCGCATCGGCCTGGGCTTGGATGGCCTTCTGGAGTCCCGACGCGGCCTCAAGCCGGCCGTAGCTCATGACCTTGTCCATGTCCACGCTGGCGAAGTGCCGCACCACCTCGCGGGTGGCGATGCGCTCCAGCAACTTGACCGGCTCGGCGTGGTTGTAGGCCCAAGCCTTGACGTCGCGGACCACGAATTGGACCGGGATGCTCGCGGTGATGAAGTTGACCGGCACCGCCTGCTCGCCGCCGGCGCCGCCGGTTTCCTGTTCGCGGCTGGCGACCAGCATCGGCATTTCCTCGCGGTAATGCGCCCGGGTCCAGACCAGCACCCGTTCGGCTTCCAGCTTCTCGTCCGGCACCACGCCGACCACGAAGCTCTGCAATTCCCGGGCCTTGAAGGTCAGGATCGCGTCGATCGGCCACGGCGCCTTGAAATGCAGGCCCGGTTCCATGACGGGATTCGCGGTCGGCTGCCCGAAGCGTTCCCGCAGACCCTGTTCCTGCGGCTCGATCACCACCAGGCACGACGACAGCCAAAGAATGCCCAGCCAAAAGAGCGCGAAGCCGGCCACGGTCTGCTCCAGGTAGTGGTAGAACCACGTGTCGCTCACCTTGAAGCCGAACTGGTAGTCGAGCGCCTGCGCCGCCGTGTTGAACAGGCCGCCGCTCTGCCCCAGCAGGCCCAGGATGCGGCTCTCGTAGAGCACTCGTTGCGCCTGGCCCTTGGAGCGCGGACGGTAGATTTCAAAGACCAGCGAGAAGAGCGTCTCGGCCGCCACCAGCGCGAGCAACCCGGTCAGGACCCAACCGAGGTAGGCATCCCAGCGGGTGAACCCGGCCCAATCCAAACCCGCAGCCACCGCCGAAAGGGCCGCCAGCAGCGCGCCCAGCATCACCGCCGAGGCGCTCGGGCGGAGCAGCCGGGAATTCTCCAACTGGGCCAGCCGGGCGCCATAACGGCCGAAGAGGAAGAGGAAGAAGCCCAGCGCCGCCGCGACCGCGAGGGTCAGCGGAGTGGCCGCTTCGCTGCCCACCGCGCCGGTATCGGCCTTCAGCTCGCGGTAAAAATAGCCCGCCCCCACCGCCTGGACCACGAAGAGCAGGAAGGTGAAGACTGGCACGAGCCACTTTTCAAACTGCTCGCGGGCCCGGCGCGCCGGAAAGGTCTCCGCCGCGGATTCAGAAAAGAGCGCCGAGTCATTCCGCGAACGACCCAAGGCCTCGATTTCCAGCCGCTCGGCTTCCTCGCGGGCCTCCAGGCGCATCTGGAACCAGCTCACGAGGGACACCAGGAAGCCGACCAGGAACAGCGCGGCGCCCACCGCCGCCGTGACCGACTTGGACTGCAACGACAGCCATTCCAGCGTGATGCCGGCCACCAGCAGGACGATCCAGTTGGTCGCGCCGCTCTTGGAAAGATTCTTCTCCATGCAGTTGAAAGTGAAACCGAAGGGCTAGTTTAGCTCGCGATCCTCAAAGAGCGCCAGCGCGACCGCCAAGGCCGCCCCGACATAGGCCGCCACATAAGCCGTTGCCTTGCCAACATAGCTCCACGGGATGGTCTTTTTGTCTTCCAGGGCGTCGGCGAGCCAGAATTGCTGCCAGTTGGGCGTGACCGCGTAGGCGATCTTCGCCCACCAGGAACCGCCGTCCGCCGCGCCCTTGAACAGGTAGTCGGTCATCAGCCCCAGCAGGAAGAGCGCGGAACAGATCGCCAGGGTGGGAATCGTGTCCAGGCGGGTCGAACAGGCCAGCGCCAGCGCCGCGAGAACAAACAGCGCGAACAGGATCAGCACCCCGGCCGGCAGCAGCCGCCAGTCCACGACCGCCTCACCGTCGAAGGCCTTCTCCAGGTGGGTAAACTTCGCGACGATGAACAACGCGACCGTCGTGCAGACCACAAACGCCCCCACGGCGTCCGAGGTGAAGGTCCGGCGGAGGAAGAAATTGGTAAACCCGCCGATGAAGAAGGCCAGCAGCCCGAGCCCGAAGTAAATCAGCAGCGACTGGGTGTCCGTTTCCCCGTAGGCATCGAACGCCATCCGGCTGGCCAGGAGCGTCGCCACCATGTTCGTGTAGGTGATCAGCGTCAGGGTTCCGGCCAGGCCGACGAACTTCGCCAGCAGGAAACTGACCCGGCCGACCGGCTTGGACAGCACGGTGAGGGCGGTGCCGGTCCGAATTTCCTGCGCCACCGAAGCCGAGGCGCACAGCACCGCCGTCAGCAAGCCCGACAGGAGGGTGGTCGCCAACGTCATGTCCTTCACCAGCTTGGGATCATCCCCGAAGCCGAAGTAGGGGACGGCCGCCAGGAACACGGAGAAGCCCGCGGAGACGGTCATCAGGATCAGATAGATCGGCTGACGGACCAGCTCCATGAACGCGTTCATGGCAATGGCGACGAATTGACGCATCGAAGGGAGGCAACTGTGTGGCGCGGAGAATACAGTTGGCGAAAGGTCGGTCAACTGGATGTTCCCCGGCGGCCAGTATCAGGGCTTGGCCGGCGGTTGGGAACCCGAAATCCCGCGCTGCCGCTACCCAAAACCGGCCGCAGTCTCACCTTGTTCGTTTCCGCCGGGCTCCGTTAGGCTGCCGCGTCAGCTCGCCAATCCGCAGTTATCGCTATGAACTCCTCCAACCGCTTCAAGCTGTTCTTCATGATGGTCCTCGAATTCTTCATTTGGGGCGCCTGGTTACCGCTGATCTTCGGCTACCTGCCGAGCCTCGGTTTCTCTCCCGGACAGCAGTCGCTGATCCTGAACGCGTTCCCGGTGGCATCCATCGTGGGCATGTTCTTCAGCAACCAGTGGGCGGACCGGAAGTTCGCCGCGGAGAAGTTCCTGGCCTTCTCCCATCTCGTGGGCGGGCTCGCGATCCTCGGCTGCGGCTTCACGCGTGATTTCACCAGCTTCTTCCTGCTGATGCTCGTGCACTGCCTGCTCTACGTGCCGACCATCTCGATCACGAACTCCATCGCCTTTGCCAACATGAAGGACCCGGCGAAGGAATTCGGCATCGTCCGCATGGGCGGCACCATCGGCTGGATCCTCGCCGCCTGGCCGTTCACCTTCATCTTCGTCAACTGGGACGCGGTGAACGCCGCCAACCCGGCCGGCTTGGTTAAGTGGCTCGAAGTGGTTTTCAGCAACCCGCTGTCGGGTGATGCCGCGAAGGCCGCCACCAAGTGGACCTTCATCGTGGCGGGCCTGGCCTCGCTCGCGCTCGCGGGCTTCAGCTTCCTGCTGCCGCCCACCCCGCCCAAGAAGGCCGCCGCCGGCGCCACGGAAAACCTGGCCTGGCTGGAGGCGGTCAAGCTGCTCAAGCACCCGTTCGTGCTGGTGCTCTGGCTGGTCACGTTCGTCGATTCGTTCGTCCACAACTGCTACTTCAACTGGACCGGCGTTTTCCTCGGCACGCCCGTGGCGGACGGCGGCGTGGGCATCGCCGCGCCGTGGATCACGCCGATCATGAGCATCGGGCAGATCGCGGAAATCCTGACCATGTTCGTGCTCGGCGCGACGCTCAAGAAGCTCGGTTGGCGCACCACGATGATCGTCGGCATCCTCGGCCACGCGGCCCGGTTTGCGGTGTATTCCTTCGTGCCGGACAGCGCGGGGGCGATCATCCTCATCCAGGTGCTGCACGGCATCTGCTACGCGTTCTTCTTCGCCACGGTTTACATCTTCGTGGACGCCTACTTCCCGAAGGACATCCGCTCCAGCGCTCAGGGCCTGTTCAACCTCCAGATCCTCGGCATCGGCGCGCTGGTGGCCAATTCCATCTGCCCGTGGCTGATGCAGTCGGTTTACACGGTGAACAAGGTCGTGAACTTCAAGGGCCTGTTCCTGGTGCCGCTGTTCGCCGCCTCGGCCGCCGCCGTTGCGTTGGCGCTGTTCTTCCACCCGCCCAAGAGCACCGAAGCGACCGCCGGTCCCGGCAGCGCGCCGGCGCACTGAACGATTCCTTCAATGAAGCCGCCGCCGATCGAATCGGCGGCGGCTTTTGACTTTCGGCGCGTGATTGAATTGGATGTCAGTCCGAGATGAGCGATGGCGACCAAACGAAGCCGGACCGCGCTACCGCAGGGCCAGTGCGCAGCCGGTGGGTTTTGGCGTTCAACCTCCTGATGATCGTCGTCTTCGTGACGGTTGTTCTCGGAATGCTTTTCCCCTCTATAAACCGGCGCGTTCCATCACAACGCTCGAAAAGCCGTGTTTTGGTTTCGTGCCTGAGTGGAGCGCTGCTGGCATATCATGCCGTGGAGGGCTCCTACCCTGCTGGTTCGCAAGCTGAGATTGTGGCATCCCTATGCGCAACCAATGGAGGCGGCCAGGTGTATCTTCAGCTTCCGATCGGTCACTTGAGTCCTACGGGCGAATTGTTGGACGGGTGGAAGCATCCCCTCCGGATCATCCTCACGAATCCCGCTGGCCCGATCGTGTATTCCGTCGGACCGAATGGCCGTGACGACGGCGGCGCTCCCGGTTCGGACGACCTCGTCGCGCCCTGATCGCCGGAGCAGCTCACCCGGCAATTCGGGCATCTGGCCCCGGTTTGCTGGCTTGAGCGGTCGCCGCCGGCTTCCCATGCTCGGAACACCGTGAGAACAACCCTCCCGCTCGTCGCCTTCCTCGCCCTGTCGGGCGCATTGCAGGCCGATGTCGTGCTCGATTGGAACGCCCTGATGATCGACGCGATCCGCGTGGACAACACCGGCCCGACGCTCAGCTCCCGGAACCTCGCCATCCTCCACACCGCGGTTTACGACGCGGTCAATGCCGTCCTCCGCACGCACCAGCCGTATCGTTTCCAGCCCACCGTCGAGCCGGGCACCTCGCCGGAAGCTGCCGCGGCCGCGGCCGCCCATGCCGTGGCGTTGGTGCTCTATCCGCCGTTCAAGGCGCGTTCGGACGAACTGTTCGAGACCTTCGTCGCCAGCCAACCGCCCACGCCGGGCCTGACCAACGGGCTCAATTTGGGAGTCAAAGTCGCCCAACTGGCGCTGGAAAGCCGCCAGAGCGACGGCGCAAACACCCAGGTGCCCTACATTCCCAGCGCCGAGCCCGGCCAATGGCGCCGGACCGCGCCGTTCTTCCGGCCCCCCCTTGACCCGCACTGGCGCTACGTGAAGACCTTCTGCCTCGACGGCGTGGAACCCTTCGTGCCCAGTCCGCCACCGCCGATGGGCAGCGTGGACTACGCCGCCGCCTACAACGAGGTGAAGGCCTTGGGCGCGAAGAACAGCGCGGTCCGCACGGCGGAACAGAGCCAGATCGCGGTCTTCTGGTCGGACTTCAGCTACACTGCCATGCCGCCGGGTCACTGGCATGAGATCACGGCAACGATTGCCCGGGACCGCGCGTTGCCCCTGGCCGAGACAGTGCGGTTGTTCGCCCTGATCAGCGTGGCCCAGGCCGACTCCGCCATCGTCTGCTGGGAAACCAAGTATCGCTACAACCTCTGGCGCCCGATCACGGCGATCCAGCGCGGCGCCGAGGATGGCAACGACGCCACCGAAGCCGATCCGGCCTGGAACCATTTCCTGAACTCGCCGCCCTTTCCCGCCTACACGAGCGGCCATAGCACGTTCAGCAAATCCAGCGCGATGGTGCTTACCCGGTTCCTCGGCACGGACGCGGTCAGTTTCGCCGCCCGGTCCGACTCCTTGCCGGGCGTGTTCCGCAACTTCACCAGCCTCGCGGCGTGCGCCGACGAGGTGGGCATGAGCCGGATCTACGGCGGCATCCACTTCGCGTTCGACAACGAGGAGGGCAAACGTAGCGGGGCTAGGATCGGGGAATTCGTGATGCGCAACTTCCTGCTCCCGGACGATGCCTTGCCGCTGCTGGTGGTGGAACCTGAACCCAGTTCGGCCCCGCGCCTGCGGCTGCATGGCCATGTCGGGGCCCAGATCGTGGTGGAGGCCTCGCCGGACCTGGTGACTTGGGCCGCCACCTCGACCAACACCGCGGTGGCCGGCGGCGTCACGGTGCCGCTGAACGTCAACGGCGAGGCCCGGTTCTTCCGCGTGCTCGAACGTTAGGCGGAGAAACAAAAAGAGGACCGGTGGTTAACCGGTCCTCTGGTGATGAGGTCGTCAGCGCACTCACCCGCACGCTCAGATCGGTGACGGAGCCAACTGGAGTCAGTGGCTGCACTCCATCACCAGCAAGACCTCTCTGCCAACCCTTAGCAGCCACCCATCTTACCTACGCCCTGTGTGATGCAGGCGCGCAGAAATTGTTCAAAAGCATTTTCGGCGACCACCGGGTTTCCTAACGGCTACCGAGCCCCACGGATTCAAAGATCGTCGTCTGCGACCGCTGGGCGAGCATCCGGCCCAGCCCATGGGAACTAGCTCCGGCCAGCGCGTCGCGCAAGGGCTCGGCCTTGCCGGCCCCCGCCACCAACACCCACACGGCGGCCGCCTCGCGCAGCGTCGCGTAGCTCAGCGAGACCCGCTGGGGCGGCGGTTTCGGCCCGATCACCGGCAGGTAAACCGCCTGTGATTCGAGCACTTCCGACGGGGCGCCCGGAAAGAGCGAGGCGACGTGGCCATCCTCGCCCATGCCCAGCAGGACGAGGTCGAGGATGGGGCGGCCGGCGCCGGAAAAAGGGGCGAGTTGGCGTAGCTCGGCCGTCACGCGCTCCGCGGCGACGTCCGGATTCAGTTCGCCCCGGACGCGATGTTGGCGGGCCGCCGGCACCGCGAGCGGGTCAAAGAGGCGGTCCTTCGCCAGCTTGAAGTTGCTGTCCGCACTGTCCGGCGGCACACAGCGTTCGTCGCCCCAGAAGAACTCCACGCTGCGCACGAGGGCGACCTCGGCGGGCGTGGCCAGCTTCACCACCGCGTCGTAAAACGTCCCGGTAATGCGCCCACCCGCCAACGCCACGGTCGGCGCCCGCCCAGTGCCGGCCAGCGCGGTCAACGAGTTGAGCCAGGCGCGGGCGGCCTGCTGGGCGAGGTCGGCATCGGTGGCGAAGGAGTGAAGTTGAACAGCCATACGTCGGGCCGCGAACTTGGTGGAACCACGCCGCTCGGCAAGGCGCGCTCCTCACGGGGTGAAAAACCAGTTGCGGTCAAAGTCCAGCCCCGGGACGTGGCGGCGCATCTTTTCAACAAGGCTGAGCCGGCGGTCGGAGCGCCCGCGGTAGCCGCCGACGTGAGTCGGTGGCAGCCACGCCCACGGACTTACGACCGCGGCTACCGCGCGATCCGGCCCCGGGCGCGACGACAAAACATGCGCACTGGACTCAGCAGCGCTGTTTGCGGCGCTTGCCAGCGGCCGGGGTTGCGGTTGCAGTCTGGGCGTCATGCAGCGTTGCTTCGGCTCTCATATCCCGGCCCGGGTGCCAGTCGCCGCCCGGCCACGCAACCCTTCATGGCATCTAACCGGAGCCAACCGGTTTCGCCACAGACAAATCGAACGTCAGCGGCGGTTGGCTCCGGTCGCTGACCTATGCGTTAGGCATCTCGTCGCGTGTTTGTAGTCGCGCTCAAAAAGTCAGAATGCCCTGTGGTGTGGCAAACACCTCATGGGTTGGCCATCGTCGCCTTAACAGACGAGTCACTCGCATACTATTTCACATCTCACTTCAAGAGCCGGGTGTTGCGTGGTGCGCTGGTGTTGACCGCAAGCGACGCCGTTCAGCAGTTACCATTGTTGCCGACTATTCATCGCATGCTGGTGCTCCGTTCAGCAGAAGCGATTGATGCGCTACTTGGTCGCGACCCGTCCGCAGAGGAACTTGTCGAGATTCGGAAGTCTCCATGGTGGGTTTCCCCATCGAAGAGTGGTCGTAAACATCCACGTTTTGTGATACCACTGACATGAGAAAACATGACGATGCCTCCTGAGAAACTACCCGTGGAAGTCATTGGGCTGGAACGAGGGTGAAGCCAAGGGCGGCGGCGGAGTGCTGGAGGCGGGCGAGCTGCTTCCGTTTCTGCCGGGCCTCCGCTTGGGCGAAGACTTCCGGGTTGAACGCCTCCGTGAACTTCACCCGGCGCCACAGGATGCGCGCCAGCTCGTGCGCCATCGCCGGTAAACCTCGCCAAGTCAGTTCGGCGCCAACCCCTTTGGACTGCGGGGGCATGACCCCGCTTTTCCTTCACCGCGACCAGTCACCCCACGACGAAGGATCCCCATCGGTGGAGCCAAAGCGCCGGCCTGCCGGCGCAATCCAAAGGGGCGCCGCAAAACTTCGGTGGGGCGGCGAGGTGCCGGGTCCGACGGGCGGAGCAGTCCGGGGTTTTCGGTTCGGCGGTGCCGGTTACGGCATCCACCTCGCCCACTGCGCCTCAGGGCTGCGGGTCGGCGACGGGCGGCGGAGTGAGTGGCTCCGGTTTGGCATCCGCCTCGGGCTTGGCCGGGGTCTCGGTGCTTTCCTCCGGGAAGAGCGCCTTCAGCGTCTGCAGCGGGCGCAGGGGCGCGAGGATGAAGGACGGCACGTGCCGGAAGTCGGCCTCGGGTTTGCCCAAGCGGCCCTTCACCTCGAATTCGAGGAGCTTGGTGAAGGGCTTGAGCACGGTGCTCACCAGGCCGCCCAGCACCGGCAGGTCGCGCAGGGGTTCCACCTCCATCCGCGTGTCGAGATGGGCGTCGAAGCCGACCTCGCCGTTGAAGCGCATCCGCATGACCGGCGACTTGAGCTCCAGGTCGCGGCTGATCACCACGCGATTGGTGATGTGGAAAGTCGCGACGCCCTCCGAGAATTTCTGCGCGCCCAGGCCCGGGGAGATCGCTTCGAGCGGGCCCGAGAGCACACCGAACAACGGGAGGCCCCAGAGGTAGCCGTCCTTGAGCCGGGCTTCCCCGCGGCCGGTCCAGGCGCCGTCGTCGCGCGCCGAGGCGCGGTCCACGACGAGATGGGTGCTGAGGATCCCCTCGAGCCGGTTGGTGTTGGGCAGCAGGTCGCGGAGCAGGCTGGCTACGTCAAGGTCCTTGCCGGTCGCGTCGAAGCCGAACTGGACGTCCTCCTTGTTCTCCGTGTTGACCCAGATGTTGCCGTTCAGCCGGCCGCCGTGGAAGCCGGTGTCGAGGTTGGAAACGGAGATCCGGTCGCCCTGCCAGTGCAGCAACGCCGAGGTGTTGGTCGTGTTGAAGCGCCACCAGTGGAAGCCGCCGAGGCTGGCCTCGAACTTCACGTCGGCCTCGTCCGTGTTGCCGACCGGGATCACGCCGTTCACGACCGCCCGGAGCGGTTGGTCGAACTGGTAGGCGCTCATCATTTTGTGCGTCTTCGGGCCGATCACCCGCGTCACCGGCGCCACGTCGAGCGTCGCCATCGCGTTGGTCAGGTAGATGCGTTTCGTCGCGGCGTCGAAGCCGGCCGACGGCACCTGAGCCCACGTCGCCCCTCGCTTGATGTCCACGTTGCGGATGTCCACGAACTGGTTGGTGAACGAGGCCGAGCCGCGGAACTCGTCCACCGAATCCCCGCGGAACGTCACGTTGGTGAGGCTCAGCCGGACCGCGAAGCCGGTGCGTTCGCGGGCGAACCAGCGACCCCAGATGTCGCCTTCCAAGTGCGGCGGCTGGGTGAATTGGAACATCTCCAAGGTGCGGACGCCGCCCGGTTCGAGCAACGGCCGGACGAGGTTCGGGTCCACCGAGCTGCGGACGCGGAAATGGTAATCCTGCGTGAGCGTGTGGCCCTCGTAGTCGAACTCCACCTCGCCCTCGGGCCGCCAGGCGCGGGCGTTGCGAATGGTCCACAGCAGGTTGGTGTGGGCGAACGGGACGAACCCGCGGTCGCCGGGCAGGCCGCGGAAATTGAAGTTGGTCACGTTGGCCGTGCCCGCGATGCGGAGCGTCGGCAGGACTTCGCCGCGCCAGTCCGGCTGCCGGTTGGTCCACGCCGGCAGCACGGCGCTGCCTTCGGCCGTCAGCACCACCGGCTGTTCCGGCCGCCAGCCGTATTGCCGGATCCACTTCACCGCGTTGGTGGTGAGCAGCGGTTCGAGCCGGTGCAGGTCGAAGTCGGAGAAAACCTTCGCGGCGGCGAAGCGGGAGGCGACGTCCACGCTCGCGTCCGCGCGCACGTTGCCGCCGTAAAGCTGCCCGGTGAGGTCGCGCACGACGACCGCCCCGTTGCTCCAGCCCACGGCCAGCGCCACGGAATCGACCGCGAGCTTCGGCATCGTGATTTG
>JBIIUN010000421.1:0-4404 GCA_044339945.1 Kapaibacterium sp. (SeqCode) | reverse complement strand
GATGGCGATCCCGACGCAGGACCCCAGCGAATAGGTCGCCAGCATGGCGTTGGCGTTGTTCGACACCGCCATGTCGGCGATTCCAACCACGACCTTCTGCTGGAAGCCGGCGATCGATAGTGAGGGGGATGCCATCGCCTATTTCTTCTGGTAGATGCTGGGGCGGAGGCAATGCACGGGCACGTCCAGCCCATTGAGGCTTTCCGAGTGCCCGATCAGAAGGTAGCCGCGCGGAACCAGGAACCGGGCCAGCCGGGTCACCAACTGCTCCTGGGTCGGGCGGTCGAAATAGATCATCACGTTGCGACAGAAGGCGATCTCGAACGGGTCGCCGTGTTCGTAGGGCTCCAGCAAGTTCAGCTGCCGGAACTCGATCCGGCCGGCGAGGCTGGCCTTCACCCGGTAGTGCCCTTCCCAGCGCCCATGACCGAGCTGAAAGTGACGGCGGAGCCACGCATCCGGGACCTGCCGGATTCGTTCCTCGGCATAAACTCCCTGCTGGGCCACCGCCAAGGCTTTGGTCGAGATGTCGGATGCTACCACCCGCCAGTCCCATCCCTCCGCGAGCGGAAAGTGCTCCGCCAGATACATGCCGATGGTGTAGGGCTCCTCGCCGGTCGCGCAGGCCGCGCTCCAGACCTTGAAACGACGTTGCCCCCGCGTCAGGAGGGCCGGCAGCGCCGTCTTGACCAGGAATTGGAAGTGCGATTCCTCCCGCAGGAAGTGCGTGTAGTTGGTGGTCAGCGCGTCGATGGCGGATTGGACTTCGTCCTGTCCTTCGGCGGAGCGGATGTAGGCGCAATACTCGCGGAGCGTGCCGATGCCGAGCAGGCGCATGCGTTTGCCGAGCCGCGCCCGGATCAGCGCCTCTTTCCCGTCATGCAGGCGGATGCGCGAACGTTCGTAGATGAACGCGATGATGAACTCGATCTCCTCGCTGTCGTCGATGACCGTCCTCATGTCAGTATGGTGGAAAGCGTGATCCGGCCCCGCCCCGGACAGAACTAGACTTCAACCAAGCAATCGGACGTTTTCGGGCACTTCTTGAGCAAATCCGGCGGCCGCGGGCCACCGGGAGATTTGTGCCGGCAGCCCGGCAAAATTCGCCGCCCGTGCCGGGTCCGGCTGCGCCCGGCAGGAATTAACCGGCGGTTTCCGGGCAGGAATTGCCCCGCAAAGGGAGTTTTTCAACGTGGCACGGCCGTTGCTCAAAGCCGATTGCACGAAGGACTCAATGCACGAAACCATGTCAACCGAACCGCAAAGCCCACCGGCACCGAAATGCCTGAAGCTCCAATTCCCGGCCGGGCTATTGGGCTTCGAGCAGATCAAGCAGTTCCTCCTGATCAGCAGCGAGCAGGACGCTCCCTTCAGCTGGCTCCAGGTCGAGGATGACGCCAGCCTGGCGTTCCTCGTCGTGCCGCCGTTTGAGGTGTTCCCGTCCTACGCGCCGGACATCTCGAACGAGGACGCCGCCTTCCTGAAACTCACCGGGCCGGGCGACGCCCTGCTCCTCAACATCGTCACGCTCCGTCGGAACGGCGAATCCAGCGTGAACCTGAAGGGACCGATCGTCGTCAATCGCCACACCCTGGTGGCCAAGCAAGTCGTCCCGCACAACGCGGCCGACTATTCCGTGCGTCACCCACTCTCCACCACCGTCTAACCACCGCCATGCTTGTCCTCTCCCGCAAAGTTGGCGAAAGCGTCATCATCGACGGTCGCATCGTGGTGAAGATTGTCCGGCTCGACGGGGACTCCGTCCGCGTCGGCATCGAGGCCCCGGCCGAGGTGCCCATCCATCGCCAGGAAATCTACGACGAAATCCAGCGGACCAACCAGGAGGCCCTGACCAAAGGCCGTCCGCAGTTGCCCCGCCTTTCCAAACCCAGCGTTCCGCCGCCGGCCACGCCCGGGGCCTCTGCCTGATCCGTTCCGTTCCACCGTAACTTTCTTACCGACCAACACGTTAACCAAATTCAGCTATGATCATCATGACCAATGCGACGGCCCTGGCCGCGTCCGACGCCCGCTCAACCCACGAGACAGCGCTCTCCAAGTCGATCGCCCGCCTGAGCTCGGGCAAGAAGATCATAAACCCCGCCGACGACGCCGCCGGCCTGGCCATGGCCACCCACATGGAGGCCCAGGTCAACCGCCTCGCCGCCGCCAAGTCCAACGTCGCCAACGGCATTTCGTTCACCCAGACCCAGGACGGCTACCTCCAGAAGGTCGGCAAGGCCCTCGACCGCATGTCCGAGCTGGCCATCCTCGCCCAGGACAGCACCAAGGGCCCGGACGACCTCGCTCTCTACGACCGCGAGTTCCAGATGCTCGGCGGATTCATCACCGACGCCGCCACCAAGGAGTTCAATCACGTGCCCCTCTTCGACGGCACTGACATCGACATCGCCATCGATTCCGAAGGCAACACCTTCACGCTGACCGGCATCGACCTCGCCGACACCGCCTTCACCGACGCGACCGCCTCGGCCATCGACACCCCGGCCAACTCCGCCACGGCCCTGACCAACGTGTTGGCCGCGATCACCAAGCTTTCCGAGGATCGCGCCACCGCCGGCGTGTCCCAGTCCCGCTTGGCCTACGCCGCCGAGACGCTCACCGTGAGCAAGGAGAACCTCACGGCCGCCAGCTCCCGGATCATGGACGTGGACGTCGCCGAGGAATCCACCGAGCTGGCCAAGAACAACGTCCTCATGCAGGCCAGCACCGCCATGCTCGCCCAGGCCAACCAGCTTCCCCAGAACGTCCTCAGCCTTCTTCAATAACCGCTAAACCCCCAACGCCGGGCGCCGTCATTTCCCCCAAGGTGACGGCGCCTATTCTTTTCCGGACCCGGAGTTGTCACCACCGCGCGGTGCCGGGTTGCCGCCTTGGGGAATCCCCGGCAGGATTCCGGGCCGTTGAAGCTCTCCGTCAAAAGCGATTACGCCGTCCGCGCCATCCTGTCGTTGGCCCGCCGCTCCGGCGCCGGCGAAATCACCCGCGTCGAGACCATCGCCACGGAGAACGGCATCCCGCCCAACTATCTGGTCCAGATTCTGATCGAACTGAAATCCTCCGGCATCGTCCGCAGCGTCCGGGGCAAGGAAGGCGGTTACCAACTCGCCCGTCCGCCCGCCGGCATCACGTTCGGCGAGGTGCTGAAGACGATCTACGGACCGCTATTCGACAGCCCGGCCATCACGGACGAAAAATGTCCGCCGGAACTGCGCGATGCCTGGAAGCGTCTGCGGGATTCCGTGGAACGCGAGGCCGCCGCCATCAACTTCCAGCAACTTCTGGAAAGCGGGGCCGACCGGACGCGGATGTTCTACATCTGATCGCCGGCCAAGCCACCCCGGCGGCTTGGCTCCACGTGGACCAGCACGTCCCGAACCTTGGCCAACCGGCCCCGCACGGCGTCCTTCACCGCGTGCGCGATGACGTGCGACCGGGCCACCGTCATGTCGGGATCAACGCGGACGTGCATGTCCACGAACATCTGCCACCCCATCCGCCGGACGAAGCACTTCTCCACGTTGTCGACGCCGTCCACCGCACTGGCGATCGCCCGGATCTCCTCGATCACCCCGTTGTCGGGCATTGTGTCCATCAGCTCTTCCAGCGCCGGACGCAGCAGGCGCCATCCGTTGAAGCCGATGATGCCCGCCGCGACGATGGCGGCGACGTCGTCCGCCGCCGCCCACCGGGGTCCGCCGATCAGCGCGAGCGAAATCCCTACCGCCGCCGCCAGCGAGGTGATCGCGTCGCTCCGGTGATGCCAGGCGTCGGTCTTCACCGCCGTGCTGTCGGTCGCGTGCCCCTCGCCCAAGGCGAACCGAAACAGGAGTTCCTTGATGGCGACCACGCTCAGCAGGACGAGCAGCGTCCAAGGTTTTGGCGAAGGATGTTCGGTGAACACTTCCCGGAGCGACTGGACGCCGATGCCCACCGCCGCGAACAGCAACAGCGTGGCGATGACCGCCGCCGACAGCGCCTCTGCCTTGCCGTGTCCATACGGATGATCGTCGTCCGGTGGCTTGGCCGCGACGACGAGGCCTCGCCAAACGATGACCGAACCAATCAGGTCCGCGAAGGACTCCACCGCATCGGCAACCAGCGCCTGCGAGTGGCCCAGGATACCCGCCACCAGTTTGCTGCCGGCGAGGGCGAAGTTGACGACCGCCCCGACGAGCGTGACGCGCAGGACCTTCTTGAGTCGTTCGCGGTGGGGCACAGGCGACGCTTCCGTGGGTGAACCCGTTCCGTTCAGACGCGGAAGGCGCGGTCGCCGGCGTCGCCCAGACCAGGAACGATGTAGTAACGCGAGTTCAGCCGCGGGTCCAAGGCCGCCGTGAACACCGGCACACCCGGATGCGCCTTGAGCACCGCCCGGACGCC
>JBIIUN010000420.1:0-4408 GCA_044339945.1 Kapaibacterium sp. (SeqCode) | reverse complement strand
ATAGTGAAACGGCGCCCACCCCCACGAATAATACGAATGCCAATACCAGCCGGACGACGACCAGACCCAACGGCCGTTGTCGCTGTAAGGCCGCCAACCGACGTTGATGCGCGTCACCGTGGGTTGCCAGCACCAGCCATAGTCACTGACTTCCACCCAGGTGCCGTAGGGAGAAAGTGAATTGTAGAAGACGTTGTAGTTGACCGTGGCGGGAGGCTCAGGCGCCGGCGCCGGTGCGGTTCCCGGAGTTTCGCCGGCGGTCGGTGCATTGGGCAATGGCGGGGGCGGCGGGGCGGGGGCGGCGGCCAAACCCACGTTGGCCCCCGGGGCGTTGGTCAGGGCCAGCTTAGGCCCCGCCGGCGCGTTGGTTCCGGAGGCGTCGGCGAGTTGTGCCTCCGGCGGCAGTTCCACCGCGGCCCCGCCGAGTTCAACCTGGCGTTTCAGCAGGGCGGCGATGGCCGGTTCTGGGATGCCGAGATCCTTGAGATAGACGACGTGCTCGGCAGTAAGCGTGAACGGCTTCTCGATGGTGGCGACGAAATCAACCAGAACCTGTTCGCCCAGAGTGCTTTGCGCGAGCTGCACGATGTCCTGGACCGGCGCCGGCAGTTCGGGTGGAGCAGCCGGAGCCTCGGCGACTGCGGCCGAGGCGGCGGGTGAATTGGTAACCGGGGCCGGGTTGGCCAAGGCGCCGGCCTTTGGCGCGGCCGGCGAAGCGGTGGCGACGGATGGCGTGGGTGCCGGTTCCGCGGCCACCGCTTTTTCGGCCGGTTCGCAGCCGGTCACCAAGGCTGCCAAAAGGGCAGGCAGGAGCAGGAGTGTTTTCATGGCACGCATGAGGATTGGGAGTGGGAAATGAAACGCGTCGCGGCGGGCGCCCTCAGGGTCGGATCCCGGCCGAGCCGGTGGGCTCTGGACCATACGCGTTCACGTCGGGAAAGTTGACGTTTGCAAACTAAGTTTATTCAGCGGCCGCGGCAAGCGCCTTGTGGCCGGCCCGTTGCACGGGAAAAAACCCTTGCGCCTGCCGGGAGGATTCCTACCTTCCGGTCCGCTTCGCATCGGGCGCGGTTAGCTCAGTGGTAGAGCACTACCTTGACACGGTAGGGGTCACAGGTTCGAAACCTGTATCGCGCACCATGCGGAGAAGCTTCCTCAATTTTCCCGACGCCTCTCAGTCCCCGGCCGAATTCTGCCCATGAAGTCCCACGAACTCCTCCGGGAGGTCCTCAAGACCACCAGTGCCAAGCAGGTTGCCGCCGACATGGGCCTGTCACTTTCGCTCATCTACAAGTGGGCGGAAACCCCCAATGAGGAAATGGGGACCGGGGCGGCCAACCCGTTGGACCGGGTGGATCAACTGATCCAAAGCACGCAGGACCCGCGGGTGATCCACTGGATTTGCCAGCGCGCCGGCGGCTTCTACGTCAAGAATCCGAAAACCCACCATTCGCATCCGGACTACCTGATCCCGGCAACCAACCAGATCGTCCAGGAGTTTGCCGACTTGTTGGCGGTCATCGCCAATGCCGCCGGGGACAATCACATCGACGTCAGCGAGGCGAAGACGATCCGCAAGCGGTGGGAGGACCTCAAGACGGTGACCGAGACGTTTGTCACCTGTTGCGAGCAGGGGAACTTCGCCAAGCTGCGCGACAAGGAAGCCGAGGCCCTGCGGGGTTAGGGCGCTGCCTTGCGGGCCGGACGGTTGGTCACTGCCGGCGTGTTGGTGGAGACGACCGTAGTCCGCCGGCGTTCCGGCACCACGGCAACGTAGTCCTCGCTGGGAATGAGCGACGTGTCCCGACCGATCCAGAAGCCGACGAGATAGTCGACCCCTGGATGGCTCACCAGCTCCCCGTCGCCGCCCGCGAGCTGATACGGCGAGGCGGCCCACTGGAACGCCGCGGGAGGACGTTCGGGCAACTGGAGCGTGAATTTGGACCACCGCTGGCCGTTGGCGTCGAGGAGGTTGAGTTCCCGGTTCTTGGATTGGTCCACTGGGGTGGCCCAGCGTGGCGGATCCGGGAATTCGTAGAGCACCCCTTGGAAGGTCACCAGCAACGCGGAACTTGAGGGAATCTTCTCGAAGCCTTCCAGGTAACAGCCGGCAAGGAATGGGTTCAGGTGTGATTCGGCCTGCCGCATCGTTTCCGTGAGCCTTTCCTGGAACAGCAGCTTGCGGCTGGGTTCATTGATCTCCAGCCGGCACAGCACGTTGAGACTCGCCATGTTGAAGATGTTCGGGGCGTAGTCCGAATACTGGAGAACCGACGGCGGCGGCAGCTTGAGGTATTCGGCCGCCCGGAGCTCGAATTCCTTCCGGAAGCGCGCGGGATTGATCGTGGCGCCACTCCGCAGGAGCGCAGCCTGAAGCAACGGGGTGACGTAGGTGCGATTTCCCTGCCCGTCGTCGATGCGCCAGCCATCCTTTTCCAGCCGGTTCAGCATCAGGGTCACCGTGTTGGAGATCTGGCTGCGGATGGTTTGGTCGCGCACCAGTTGGTAGGTGGTCATCAGGCCGTAGTTCACGGCGGCGTAGTGGTCCCGGGATGGGCCGCCGAGCCAGACTTCGCTGCCATAGTCGCCGGTGCCGGCATGAGCCAATTTGCCGAAGCCGTTCCGGACCGGATCGGCGCCGCCCCAGGTGGCGTAAACGGGCCGGTAGGCGGGGTCGTCGGCCCGGGCCGAAAACCGGGCGAGGTAGCCCGGCTTGCCGCTCACCTTGAGGAGCCGATCGATGCCATCAAGGGACGCCCGGAGGTCCTTGAACATCTCGGTTTCACGCGTGACGACGTAGCGGAACGTATAGGCGGCCAGCGAAACTGCGGTCCACGCCGCGCTGTCCGGCGTCGCCTCGTAACGGGTCACGGCGGTGCGGTTGGTGTCGGCAAACCGCGCGCTGACGACCAAACCGCCGATGCGGTGATATTTCCGCAGGTCCGTCAGGTAGGTTTCGGCCCGCCGATGCATGGCGGCGAGCTGATTGGTGTTCAGCTCGATCCAGCGGCCGGTGTAGCGGTCCCGGGCCAGTCCGTTCAGCACGGTCCGCTGCCGTTCGTTGAGGGCGTCCGCTGCTTGGCCGAATCCGGGCAGGGCGACGGCCATGAATCCGAGCAGGGCGATGACAAAACTGCGAACCGACATGATGCGGTTAAAGTGCGGATGCCTCCGCCCCCCGGCAAGAACTCACCTGCGCGAATCCGGCTTCAGCCTGTCCGTCAGGCGATCCGACGGTAGGCGGCATGGTTGGTGGGGATGCCCTGGCCGTTGAACAGCTGTTCAAAGTCCGTCTTCACCGCGAGGAGCTCCGGCGGTTCCTCCACCTTGGCAAACGCGGGATTGGCCCCGAATACCTGCGTCATCTGCCCGAAGTAGCCGACATCGTCGGTGCGGAGAAACACGGTTCCGCCGACGGCCAGCGCCAGGCGAGCCTGCTCGGTGAAGGCCGCATTGACCAAACGCCGACGCCAGTGACGCCGCTTCGGCCACGGATCGGGGAAGTAGACGTGGATCGCCGTGAGGCTGCCGGCTGGAACCATGAATCGCAGCACGTAGGAGGCTTCCAGCCGTAGGCAGCGCACGTTGGTCAACCCGTCCTTGCGGGCCCGGCGGTCGATCTTGCGGAGCCGGCCCAGCAGGCGTTCGACGCCGAGGAAATTTACCGCGGGCCGGAGCGTGGCGTATTGGATCAGGAACGAGCCGTCGCCCGCGCCGAGTTCCAGTTCGACCGGATTCGCCTGGCCGTAGATGGCCGGCAGGTCCAGCCGCTGCATGATGTCCGGAGTCAGGCGGTAGGCATCTTCCGGCAACGGCGCGGCCGGCGTGACTGGCAATGTTAATGGCTCCATCGGCAAAGGCCGGAGTGTCATCGGACGTCGCCTACCTGTCACCTGTCTTGACCAACAGCGCCAGCGAGGCGGTGTAGCCGTGCAGGAAATTCTTCGGCCCGACCGGCCCGAGTTCGCCATTGCAGAAGAAGCCGGCCAAGGGCAGTGGCCCGAGTTGTTCCTGGATCAATCCCGCGTCGTGATTTGGCTTCCCGAACAGCCGTTTGCCTCGGCCGTTGCAGATGCCGACCACGCCGCCGTAAACCGTCGCGTCCGCCAACCGTTCCCGCGCCAACGCAAGGCAGGCGTTCATGTCCTCGGTCGCCGAGGCGGCATCGCGCCGGTGGAACTGGATCGTCTGGCCGGTCCGCGGCATGGCTCCGACTGCGATCACCCCGTTGCTGGGGTCCGCGCCCAGCAGGTTGCGGACGAGGAAATCCCCGCGCTGGAATTCATCCCGGTATTCGCTGCTCGCGAACCCGACGAAGAGGTTGCCCTGCGACTTCTCCTTCTCGGCGTCGGTCAGGCCGTTGAACGTGTCGACCAGCACGCTGTAGGCGGGCCGGTTGGCGATCTGG
>JBIIUN010000605.1:0-2664 GCA_044339945.1 Kapaibacterium sp. (SeqCode) | reverse complement strand
TACGTAAAGGTGCGCGACATGAAGGGGGACAGGATAGACCTCTCTGGCTTGCAGCGCACGTCACCTGAGATTGCGGCACAATACGCGCGCGCTTCGTTGCGTGAGGGCGACCTGCTGTTGTCGATCCGTGGGACCTATGGGCGAATCGCCGTGATTCCCAAGGAGCTCGACGGTGGAAACATCACTCAAGATTCGGCGCGTCTCGCAATCTCGTCGCTGATGAGCAGGGACTTCGTCCGATGGGCGATTCGCAGCCAGCAAATCCAGCATTACTTTAAGCGAGTCGCGCGCGGGGTCGCGGTGAAGGGGGTGAACATTGGTGACGTTAGGCCAACACCCATTCCATTGCCCTCCCTCCCCGAGCAACAGGAGATCGTGCGGTTGCTGGACGAGCAGTTCGAGGTGATCGAGCGGAACGAGCGGGAGATCGACGGGGCGTTGCGGCAGAGCGAGGCCCTGCGGCAGGCGATCCTGAAAAAAGCCTTCACCGGCCGCCTCGTCCCCCAAGTCGCCACCGACGAACCAGCGTCCACCCTCCTCGCCCGCCTCCGCACCGAACGCGCCGCCGCACCAGCTTCAAAACGCAAACCCACCCTCCAGCCATGACCAACGAACTCACCCCCGGCACGCCGTCCCCTTTCGAGCAGATCCGCCGCACCAACGACGCGGGCAACGAGTATTGGTCCAGCCGCGATTTCGCCCGCGTGCTCGGCTACGTAAACTACCGCCATTTCCTCGCCGTCATCGAGAAAGCCAGGACCGCTTGTTTCAACAGCGGCCAGCGGGTGGACGATCATTTCGTCGGCATCGACGATATGATCGAGGTGGGCAAGGGAGCCATGCGCCCGGCCAAGACCGTGCTCATGTCGCGGTATGCGTGCTACCTCGTCATTCAGAACGCCGACCCCGCCAAGGAAATCGTCGCCCTCGGCCAAACCTACTTCGCGGTTCAGACCCGGCGTCAGGAACTTTCCGATCGGGAAATCGAGGATTCGCGCCGACTGTTGCTTCGCAACGAACTCAAGAAGCACAATGTCCAGCTAGCTGACGCCGCCAAGCAGTGCGGCGTGATCGAGCCCATTGACTACGCGATTTTCCAAAACCACGGCTACATGGGCCTCTACGGCGGGCTCAACGCCCAAGACATCCACCGCCACAAGGATCTCAAAAAAGGCCAGCAGATCCTCGATCACATGGGCAGCACGGAGCTGGCGGCCAACCTCTTCCGCGCCACCCAGGCCGAGGAAAAACTCCGCCGCGAAAAGATCGTCGGCAAAGACAAAGCCAACGCCGCCCACCGCGCCGTCGGTGCCAAGGTCCGCCAGACGATCAAGGAACTCGGCGGCACCATGCCCGAGGCTCTCCCGCCCGCCGAAAGCATCAAGAGGCTCGAGTCGCAGCAAAAGCGCCTCGGCAAAGCAAAGTGACCACCACGACATGACCACCGACAGTATGATCGCCAAAGCCGGATGCGGCTCGAGTTGCCTCCCCGAGCAACAGGAGAACTTCGGGGTCGTTCAGGACACCGCCCTCCGCGACCTGACCTTTCTGCATCAACTCAAACTCCTGCTCAGACAAGGCAGAGGACGATCCACCCGCTATGTGCCTGGAACCGACCAGGCTTAATCGACCGACAATCGACCGATTTTTTCCGGCTAATCGACCGATTCCCCTCGGGCATTCGTCAGAAATCGTCAGATAAAATTGCCGAATCGTCCGACGCTATCGACCGACAATCGACCGACTCCGCGCGCCGAAACGACCGACTCCGCTTCCCGAAATCTCTTCATGACCACCGACAGCATCATCTCCAAAGTCTGGTCCTTCTGCCACACGCTCCGCGACGACGGCGTGGGCTACGGCGACTACCTGGAGCAGCTCACCTACCTCATCTTCCTCAAGATGGCGGATGAATACGCCAAGCCGCCCTACACGCGTAAAGTCGGCGTCCCGGCCCGTTATGCGTGGCCCGTCATGCGCCCGCTCAAGGGCTCCGAGCTGGAGGTCCACTACGTCGAAGCGCTGCGCGCCCTCGGCACGGAGAAGGGCATGCTCGGGCAGATCTTCACCAAGGCCCAAAACAAGATCACCGACCCCGCGAAGCTCGCGCGCCTGATCGAGATGGTGGACGAGGTCTCCTGGGTCACCCTCGACGCCGACACCAAGGGCGACATCTACGAAGGCATCCTCGAGAAAAATGCCGAGGACACGAAGTCCGGCGCCGGCCAATACTTCACCCCACGCGCCCTCATCAAGGCCATGGTCGCCTGCGTCGCGCCCGAGCCGGGCAAGACCATCGCCGATCCCGCCTGCGGCACCGGCGGCTTCTTCCTCGCCGCCTACGATCACCTCGTGAAGCAGCGCACCCTCACGCCCGCCCAGCGCCGTTTCCTCAAGAACGAGACCTTTCACGGCAACGAGATCGTCGCCGGCACGCGCCGCCTGTGCCTGATGAATCTCTTCCTGCACAACATCGGCGAGATCGACGGCAACAGCCTTATCGTCTCCACCGACGCCCTTATCGCGCAGCCGGCGCAGACGGTCGACTACGTCCTCGCCAATCCGCCCTTCGGCAAGAAGAGCTCGATGACCTTCACCAACGAAGAGGGCGAGCAGGAGAAGGAAGATCTCGTCTATAACCGGCAGGATTTCTGGGCCACGACG